>JAUSMA010000068.1 GCA_030645475.1 Nitrospirota bacterium | reverse complement strand
GAAAGCGCGGATATGATTCGCCAGATTGCGGTGGCCTCGGAAGAGCAGTCGGTGGCCACGCAGCAAATCGCCAACGACATTGAGAATGTCGCGAAGGTGACGAAGGAATCCGCGTCTGGCGCCAACGAATCGGCCAAAGCGAGCCACGACCTGAGCCAGTTGGCCGTCGAACTGCAAGGGATTGTGGGATCGTTCAAGGTGTGATGAGCAGGATTCACCCTGAGCCCTGGACGCCTGTGACAGCGGCGTCCAGGGCGGGCCGGAGAGTTCGAAAGGAAGCACGTGCAATATTATTTCAGTTGCCTGTCGATGCAGTGGAAGTTGCTCGCGCTGGCGGGGCCATTTATCTTGGCGCTGTCCGTTGTCTTCACCGACATGTATATGGGGCTTCAAGAAGTGAAGGTGGCCGGTCCGATCTATTCCGAGATCGTGATGACGAAGGACCTGGTGGCCGACGTCTTGCCTCCTCCTGAGTATTTGATCGAGTCGTATCTGGTTGCACTGGAGATGTTGCTGGTGCAGGACCGCACACAACTCGTCAGCCTGGTGTCCAAGAGCAAACAATTGCGGGAAGAGTTTGAGTCCCGTCACAGCTTCTGGGTGAAGGCACTTCCGGAAGGCGAGATCAAGGAGCGGCTGACTCTTGCATCGTATAAGCATGGGAAGGCGTTCTTAGACGCGCGCGATAACGAGTATATTCCTGCGTTGCTCGCCGGCGATGTAAGTAAAGCGCGCGCGCTCGCAGCAGGCGTTCTGCAGACAACGTACAACGAACATCGTCTGGCCATTGACCAGGTCATTACGCTGGCCGTGCCTTGGCAGCAGCGATTGGAAGAAGAGGCCGGCAATCGTGTCCAGCAGCACCTTCGCCAATCGATTGTGTTGGGGTTAGGAATCGGAGCGATCGCCATGCTCGTCGGATTCTTTGTCGCTCGGTCGATCATACAGCCGCTTCATGGACTCATGGCGGCATTCGGCCAATTTGCCAAGGGTGACCTGAGTCAGCGGGTGCCGGTACATGGACATGACGAAGTCGCCGGTCTATCCAGATCCTTCAATCTCTGCTCGGAGAAGCTTCAGGACATGATCGGCAAAGTCGCCCATGTGACCGACAAGGTCGCCTCCGCGTCGGTCGAACTGTCCGCGACCGCGGAGGAAATCTCCAGGGGCACCGATACCCTGACCTCTCGTGCCGCACAGACCGCCGCCGCGGTGGAGGAAATGACTTCGACCGTCAGCCAGGTCGCTCAGAATTCCGGCAAGGCCGCGACGCTGGCGCAAGAGACCGTGCAAACCGCGAAGAACGGCGGGTCGGTGGTGGCCGATACCATCTCCGGCATGCAACACCTGTCGGAAGCTGTGTCCAACTCGGCGACGATCATTGCCGAGCTGGGCAAGTCGTCAGATCAAATCGGTGAAATCGTTCGCGTCATTGAAGATATCGCCGACCAGACGAATTTGCTGGCCTTAAACGCGGCGATCGAAGCCGCCCGAGCCGGTGAACAGGGACGTGGATTCGCCGTCGTCGCCGACGAAGTCCGCAAGTTGGCGGAACGGACGACCAAAGCCACGAAGGAAATCGGCGATATGATCCGTCAGATTCAACATGATACGCGCGGCGCCGTCGATTCGATGCAACAGGGGACACAGAAAGTCAGCGGCGGTGTCGAACTGGTCAACAAGACCGGCGAAGCGCTGACGCGCATCGTGCAAATGGTCTCCGAAAGCGCGGATATGATTCGCCAGATTGCGGTGGCCTCGGAAGAGCAGTCGGTGGCCACGCAGCAAATCGCCAACGACATTGAGAATGTCGCGAAGGTGACGAAGGAATCCGCGTCTGGTGCCAACGAATCGGCCAAAGCGAGCCATGCTCTCAGTCTGTTAGCAGTTGAGCTGCAGAGTATTGTGGGATCGTTCAAGGTCTAGCATCACGCTGAAGAGAGGAGATGCCGATGATTGTCGAAGAAAAAGTCGAGGCGCAACAGGGCCAGGGTGGGGGCGCTGGTGTACTGACCAGGGAAGCCGTAGCCGGCGATGACCTCCGTCAACTGGTCACCTGCCTGATCGGCCGTGAGGAATTTGCGCTGGATGTATTGAGCGTCCAGGAGATCAATCGCATGGTCGAAATCACGCGGGTGCCGAAGGCGCCGGCCTACGTCGAAGGGGTGATCAATCTGCGCGGCAGGATCATTCCGGTCCTGGATCTCCGGCGGCGTTTTGGGCTCCCGCCGGTCGAGAAGTCGGATAATTCCCGCATCATGGTGGTCTTAGTTCGGCAGCGGATGGTCGGATTGATCGTCGATGAAGTCGTGGAGGTCCTGCGTATTCCGAAATCCACGATTGAACCGCCTCCGGCGTTCGGCAGTTCTGCCGGCGCCGAATTCACGCAGGGCATCGGGCGGATCGAGGATCGACTCTTGATCGTCTTGGATCTGAATCGTCTGTTGATGCCCAATGAGCAGGCTACGGTGGATGCGGTTACGGGGCAGGGGGCGGGCCACTAGACGGAGGGAGCTGAGACTTCAGCCGTTGTTTTTCGATGACGCGTTCCAACAGCCCGAGCGATTCGTTCAGGAGGTCGGAGGCGCAGCTCATCGTGGTTTGAAATTGTTGCATGGCTTCGGCCCACTTCTTCTCCTGTTGGAGCTCCTGGAACCGTCGATATTGTTCGTGAAGGATGGCTTGTTTGGCATCGAGTATCAGGCAGTCCAGTTCGCTCACATCGACCTCCCAATCCGTGTGGTTGTGCACCGTACCAGAGCCAACGCTGGTCTGGCTATAGTACGAAAGCATGGGTGAAGGGCCGGACAGGTACGTGCTGGATCGAGTCACTGAACTGAGAAGGAACTGCGCGACGTGGATATTGCAACAATTCTAGGAATCGTCCTCGCACTCGGCTCCATCGTCGGGGGGCAGGCCCTCGAAGGCGGCCATCTCAGCTCTATCATGCAGCTCACCGCCTTCATCATCGTGATGGGTGGCACCATCGGGGCGGTCTGCGTGCAGAATCCGCTGTCCGTCGTGTTGAAAGGGATCTCGATGATCAGCCTCGGCATCATCAATCCGAAACACGACAACAAGGGCACCATCAAGACGATCCTCGATCTGGCGAACGTGTCTCGCAAACAAGGGCTGCTGGCGCTTGAAGGTAAACTGAAAGACATCCACGATCCGTTTTTCCGTAAAGGTGTGCAATTGATCGTCGATGGGACCGACCCCAAGGTGGTGCATGAGATCCTGGAGATCGACGTCGAACATCACGAGGAAGAAGGCCTCAACGCCGCGAAGGTCTGGGAGGCCGCAGGCGGCTATGCGCCGACCGTCGGTATCATCGGCGCGGTGCTCGGGTTGATTCACGTCATGGAAAACCTGGCAGATCCCTCCAAGCTTGGAGGCGGCATTGCCGTCGCCTTCGTGGCGACGGTCTACGGTGTCGCCGCAGCCAATCTATTTTTTCTTCCGCTGGCCAGCAAGATGAAATTCAAGATCAAGGAAGAAGCGGGCTCGCGCATGATGATCATCATGGGACTCGTGGGATTAGCGCAAGGCGAGAACCCGCGCCTCTTACAGGAAAAACTCGAGGGCTTCCTGCCGGAGTCTGAACGTACGAAAGAAGCCAAGAAGTGAAGCGTTGCTCGTGGGAGGGCGGAGCTGATAGCTAATGGCTTATAGCTGATGGCTCGGAAAAATACTGTCTGTCGGGAAAGAGAATCGATCTTTGGTTTCGGCAGTTCCAGCGCTGAATCCTTGCCATAAGCCATACGCTATAAGCTCTTTTCTTCAGTCGGATACGCAATGGGCAAAAAGAAACACGAAGAACACGAAAATCACGAGCGGTGGCTGGTGTCCTATGCCGACTTCATCACCCTGCTCTTTGCGTTTTTCGTCGTCATGTACTCGATCTCCTCGGTGAACGAGGGCAAGTTTCGCACGGTGAGTGAGTCTATTAAGGCAGCCTTAAATCCAATCGTCAGTCCGCCTGCTTCCCCCACGCCGTTTCAAGTCGGTGCCAACAAGCCGACCACCATTGTGCCCAATGTGATCCCCTCAAGGGATATGGCGGTCCGACGTCTGCGTCAGGCCCTGAAGGCGCTCCAGGTGTCTGCCAGAATCGAACCAATCCTAATGACCGAGCCGGGAGAGAGCACCATTGTCCTCTCGCTGCCGGAGTTGGTCCTGTTCGAGAGCGGAGCGGCGGTGCTTCGTCCCGAGGCCCTGCCATTTCTCCAGACGCTTGCTGAGGTGCTGGTCGAACTCGATCGTCAGGTCAGGGTGCAAGGCCATACGGACAATGTGCCGATCCGGTCGGCGCAGTTTCCCTCGAATTGGGAACTCTCTTCGATGCGAGCGGTGATGGTCGTCCGGGCATTAGGTGAACTGTACGGGGTGTCGATGCAGAACCTGTCGGCCGTCGGGTATGCCGATTCCAGACCGCTCGTGCCCAACGAGACAGCGGAGAATCGGGCGAAAAATCGTCGGGTCGAAATCGTCGTGCTGGAAAAGAAATGGATCCCTCCACCAGTCGATGCGGCAGGCCAGCCAATAGTCCCCGAGGGGGCAGCCGTCTCTTCGGACGGATCAATGCAGGGGCAATCCACTATGTCAGGAGATATTCCCTCCAGGTTGATGTCCCCCTCGTCGTTGCCCCACTAGGACCGCCAGCGGTCAACAAGCCTACTCTTCTTTCGCTTCCCAGACAGTCTCTGGCCACAGCCGTACTCACGCCGAACCCGGAGAGGGGGCGTCGAGGGGCAGGGTGCAGCGTCGCTTCTCTTGTGACATTGACTGGTCCGATACTCATGAGGCTCGTACCCTGTGGGAGAAGGATTACGTAGTGTTCGATTATTATCTCACGAGAGTCTGTGGCTATCTGAATAGAATATGGCCCTGGTTGGATACGGCCAAATGATGGTAAGGAATCAAATGTGTAAGGTGAGATTAAGTATTTAAGTATTGGGCCGATAATCTAGGTAGCCAGGCTAATAAATAGGGTGGTTAGACTAATTTGATAATGGCGGATAATCAGCCGTCTTAACATGAGGGCACGGAACGTGATGGATGCGAGTTCGAAACAGTATGCGCCGACCGGGGATCTCACGATTTTTGAAGTGACGGCATTCAAGGACAGCTTGGTGGAGCTGCTGTCCTGTGGAGGAACGGGAACGCTCGATCTCTCACATATAGGACAGGTAGATGGCTCGGCGCTTCAACTCATTGTAGCTGTATTGCAGACGGAGCGTCTCTGCGTGACCGGCGCCTCTGTCGAGATTGTGCAGAAGATGAAACGAATCGGTGGGTATCTCACTGCTGCACAGGCCTGATCCTGACAGGGTGTGAATGATTAAGACGAATATGAAGAGCCTCTGGATACTCTTGTCTCGATTGCCAGTGGAGTGATTGTCGGGTCGGCCTGCGGATATTGGTATGGACGGAAGTCGGGTGTAACGCCAACGTTACTGCTCTCTGCCGGACAGCAATCTGATGGGCAGCGGCTCGCACCGGAGAACATGGTCGCGGGTTCGCCGTGGTTGCTGTGGAAGTCCGCAATCTGGCGCAGCGGTCGGCAACTGCTGCGAAAGAAATTAAGGGTCTCATCAGCGAGTCCGTGCAACGAGTCACGGCCGGCAGCGTGTTGGTCGATCAGTCCGGCAAGACGCTGACGGAGATCGTGGGCTCGGTCAAACGGGTCGCCAACATCATCGCGGAGATCACGGCGGCCTTGCAGGAACAGGCTGCCGGGATCGAGCAAGTGAATAAGGCCATCGTGCAGATGGATGAAACCACGCAGCAGAATGCCGCGTTGGTGGAAGAGGCGACGAGCGCCAGCCAGTCTATGAAGGAACAGGCGCAGGGACTCATGAGCCAGGTTGGGCCTTCAAGATTACGCAGATCGGGCAGGAGCATAGCCTGCAGCCCAACGTTCATTCGGCAGGGCCGGTGAAGAAACCCCTCTTCAAAAAACTATCGGTGTCGCCTCCGGTAACGGCAAGGATCGCAGGCAGAAGGACAATGAATTCGAGGAATTCTAACCGGCATGAAGCCTGGCTAGGGCAGGGGGCCGGGATGTCTGTCTCGGCCTCTTGCCGGTCCTCTCTCAGGATGCTGAGCGAGAGAGCGGGGCAGCCCGACGCGAGTGAAGCAGGCTGAGGTCACGATTGGGCGGCGATCAGCATCGTTCAACCTCAGCCTTGACCTGAGTCTGTTACGTTCGACAATCCAGTAAGCGGAGTGTTCGTTTGCCATGGCCAGCTTGCACCCTCTGCCAGACTCTCAAATCCCCGTAGGCCAGAACATCGGCTATCCTCATTTGTGGTTATCGAAAGGGCTCGCGCTCCTGCTCGTGACGATCCTTCTCGGTGCCGGCTTCATCCCGTACTTCGTGAAACGGCATCTGGTGATGCAAAGCGGCGAGGCGCTCCAGCTCACCGCTCACGTCGTCGCCACCACCCTTGGACACGTGCTCTATGAGCGGTACGGCGACATCCAGGTGCTCTCATCCCTTGTCGCCGATCGCTCGATGACCGGAGGCGACATCTCGCAGCTCTTGATGACCTTCAAAGAGGTCTATCCTGCCTATTCCGGACTCATGTTCGCGGACCGACATGGGCGGGTGATGGCGGCAACCGATTCTTCTGAGGTCGGGGCCGATGTCTCTCACAGGGATTGGTTTCGGCGCAGCGCCGAGACCGGAACCATCGTGGTGACAGACTCTGGCACCGCAGAGTCGGAGCGGGCACAATGTGCGGTCACGTTTTCCACTCCACTACGGAGTGCGGAGGGCACGTTCTTCGGCGTGGCACATTCCTGTCTGACGGCGGAGTCGCTGGAAACGGATGCGTTTGCCGCGCTTATTACATTTTCGAAGGACCTCAGTCTGATTCAGCAATTCGAGTATCAGGTGCTGTCAGGCGCCGGTCATGCGTTTATCGACTCGACGTCTCGGAACGAGGACAACCTCCGTGCGCTCGGTGTGCGATCAGTCGTACAGTCTGAATCACTCAAGGAGGGGTGGCTTGAGGAAGTCCATCTGCGCCGCGGAGTCCCGGTCATCACCGGCTTTGCCTCAGTGGCAGCCAAGCCGGACTTTATCGGACTGCCCTGGAGAGTGCTGATCCGGGTCGATCAAACGGTTGTCCTGGGGGCCATCGCGGCGACCCTCCAAACAGTGGGAATCGGTCTTGCGGCGATTCTCGTCCCGTTAGGGATCGCGCTGCTGTATGCCAACAATATGGTGAAACGTGAATGGCTCTTGGCGAGAGAGGCGGAGCGACTGGCACAGCTCGGCGAGCGGCGTATCCGGCAGACCATCGAGGCCACGCTCGATGCCGTCATCTCGATGGATGATCATGGCCTTATCGTGGAGTGGAACCCGCAGGCCTCGCGGGTCTTTGGTTGGGATCGGACGGAAGCCCTGGGGCAGCGTCTAAGCGACCTCATTGTTCCAGAGGGATTCCGAGCCTCGCATGAGGCTGGATTTCAGCGGTTCGTTCACACGAGAACATCGACATTGCTGAACCGGCGATTGGAACTGCCGGCCCTGCATCGGAATGGCCAGACGTTGTGCGTGGAGATTGCGATTACGGAGAGCAGCCACATCGGCGGCTCGATATTTACCGCGTTTCTTCGGGACATCACGCTCCTCAAGAAGACTGCGCGACTTCAGGCGATCGAACATGACATCAACAGAGTCCTGGCTGAGAGCGGGAGCAGGGAGGAGACGGTATCGAAAATTCTCAAGACCGTCTGTGTCGATCTGAGCTGGCCGGTGGGTTCGTTGTGGGAGGTGGAGCAGGACCTGCTGCGGCTGAAACAGAGTTGGCAGACGCCGGATTTCGACGGACAGTCTTTTCTCCAGGAGAGCGCCAGCATAACCTTTGCCCGTGGCGTTGGCCTACCCGGTCGAGTGTGGGACAGTGCGGCTTCGTTCCAGATACTCGATATTCGGCAGGATTCAAATTTTCCGAGAATGGCAATCGCCGAGCAGGTGGGGCTTCGCAGCGGGCTCGCGTTTTCTGTGGGGGTCGAGAACCAGACGCTGGGCGTGCTGGAGTTTTTCACTCGGACGATTCAGGAACCGGATCCCGAACTGGTCCAGATGCTGCAGTCTGTTGGCAATCAGATCGCCCGCTTTCTCATTCATAAACGTGCTGAAGCGATGCTGAATCAGTACCATGCCAGGCTGGAGCATGACATCGCTCAGCGGACCCTGGATCTGGAAGCGGCAAAAGCAAAGGCCGAGTCGGCCAACCTGGCTAAATCTGAGTTCCTGGCCAACATGTCCCATGAGCTGCGAACGCCGATGCATGCCATCATGAGCTTCGCGAGTCTGGGGACCGAAAAACTGCAGCATCACACGCTGGAGAAGTTGCCTCTGTATCTCCAGCGTATCCATGAGAGCGGCGCCAGGCTGCTGGCTCTCCTGAACGGTCTGTTGGATCTCTCCAAACTGGAAGCCGGCAAGATGATCTACGACATGCAACAACATGACATGGCGGTGCTGGTGCGCACGGTCGTGGAGCAGGTCGAGCTGCTTGCCAAGCAGAAATCTCTCACCCTGATCGTGCATCCCTGCGACAAACCCACCCTTGTGCTCTGCGATGGCCTTCGTATCACCCAGGTCCTCTATAACCTCCTGTCCAACTCGATCAAGTTCACGCCGAATGGCCGAACGATCACGATGGCCATGACTCAGCAGATGCCCCTGCCTGACGAGGCGTTTCCACAGGGACATCCCGTTCTTGCTGTGACCACCAGGGACGAAGGGATCGGTATTCCTGACGACGAGTTGGGCAAAGTGTTCGAGAAGTTTGTGCAGAGCAGAAAAACGAAGACCGGAGCCGGTGGGACAGGCTTGGGTTTGTCCATCTGCCGCGAGATTGTCGCAGCCCACGGAGGAGCCATCTCGGCCGTGAACAATGTGGAGGGCGGCTCCGCGTTCACCTTCACGCTTCCAGCTGCAGTCGTGGACACCGTCGTGACAGGGGAGATTTAATATGGAACAGCGGACGACGACCATCCTTGCCGTCGACGATGATGCGGTGAATCTTGAGATCATCCAGGAAAGTCTCGCGGAAGCCGAGTATCATATTGTCACGGCTTCGGACGGTGAACAGGCCTGGGCCTTGCTGCAGGAAGACCCGGATCGGTTCGACGCCGTGCTGCTGGATCGGATGATGCCGAAGATGAATGGCATGGCCTTGCTGGCGCTGATGCAAGCCGATCCGGCGATCAAGTCGATTCCCGTTATCCTGCAGACCGCGGCGGCCTCCACGGAGTCCGTCCGTGAGGGGCTCAGTGCCGGCGCCTATTATTACCTCACCAAGCCGTATGAGAAACCGATCTTGCTGGCGATCGTCCGCTCGGCTATCGAGGGGTATGCGCTGCATCGCCATATGCGTTCGCAGGCACAGTCGATTTCTCATGCGTTTACGCTCCTCAGTGCCGGACGGTTCCATTTCCGCACGCTCGCTGAAGCGAGGAGCCTCGCCTCGCTGATCGCCGGGCTCTTTCCCGACCCCGAGAAGGTCGGTGTCGGGATCTACGAACTGATGCTCAACGCGGTGGAGCATGGGAATCTGGGTATTACCTATCAGGAGAAGTCGGCGCTCCTGGCTACCGGAAGCTGGGAGAAGGACGTCGTACGCCGCCTCGCGATGCCGGAATATGCCGCTCGATATGCCACCGTGGAGTTTGACCGCGAGCCTGGTTCGATTCTTTTGGTCATCCAAGATCAAGGGACGGGATTCGACTGGCGGCCTTACCTGGAATTTACGCCGGAGCGCGCGTACGATCTCCACGGACGGGGGATCGCGATTGCACATCAGTTGTGCTTCACCAGTCTGGAGTATCGGGGGAAGGGGAATGAAGTGGTGATTACCCTGGATTGCCCCGAGCTCACTCCGACGAATCTGCGCTCGACATAGCCTCCTTACCTGCGAAGGGAAGGGCCAGGGCCGTATAGATTTGGACGGAATCGACCGATACAGATCTACCTGCGAGCTGTTGTCTCGCCAGGACCCAGTCGGCTTCATCGCATGCAGCCCATCACCGGTGTGAGGCGGGATACATGGACCTGAAAGCGTTTCTCTGGTACGCGGTGTTGACGAGCCTTACGGGTGCCTACTTGGTCGCGATGGTGGGTGTCCGTTCGGCGCACCATCATGATGTCTCCCATCATTCACGCCGTATGATCGTGGCCTGCACGATTGTCGGGATCTGGCTCGTGGCCTACGTGTTGAAGCAGGTCCTCTTCGGGCGGGAGCAATTCGGAGGGCCGGACTCGCATTACTGGTCGCTCTATGTGCCGCTGTTTTCCGTCCATATGGCGCTGGCGGTCACGACGATCGGCCTTGGCGGCTACAATCTCTACATGGGGCTCCACCGGATTCGCTACGGGAGCGTGGGCGCGATGTCCTCCAGGCTATCGATGCATCGCCGGTTGGGGCAACTCTTAGTCTGGACATTTTCCGGCACCATGGTGACAGCCTATCTGGTCTATCTCATGTTGTTCGTCTGGTACCCTGCTTCGTGACACGGATTCGGCTAAGAGTTTCTCGTTCCTAGTTTCAGGTTTCAAGTTGTGCGGAAGGACCCTCCGAAAACTAGAAACCAGAAACTTGGAACGAGCAATCAGGCTGACCAGATGAACCAGATCAATCCGTCTCGCTCGTCTCGCGCCGCGAGCCTGCGGGAGTGTTTTCCTGTTGTGCCAACATAGTTTTCGCAGCCTGCTAGAGGCTCGAGATGACTCCCTCAGCTCTCTACGCGACCACCTGCTCTTATCCCGAATGGATTCTCGAATCTGCTGAGCCTTCCCATGGGCGTCAGGAGACGGCGCATTCTGCAAGACCGGCCACGGGGTCGTTCCGACCCTGATCACGTTTCACCCCTGTTAAGTTCATGCACGAACAAACCGACAAGATACGTGAAGAGCAACGTCGAACAACGACACCTATCCGTATCAGCTGAAGCGTTCTAGGCAGCCAACTCATCAGCAACGGCGTAATCGATCTCAAGGGGAAGAGGTGGGAGCAAGGCTGCCTGCCAATTATGCAGGTGCTATGGCGCAGCCTCTCCCCTGACGATCACTCACTCGATCAGGCGTCGTAACGAGGCCACCGTATGGATAGACCACCGAAAATCCGTTCCTACGCTCGTTGGCTGCCGGCGCTGATCGTCGCTATCACGTTGGTCGCTCTGCTGCTGGGGGGCCTCGTCCTCCAGTATGTCGAAACGAGCATGGTGGCCTCCGCGGGTCAGAGCCTCGCGTTGGCCGCTGTCGATATCGCGGACAAGCTGGACATGCAGATGGCTGAGCGCCACGGCGACGTTCAGATGTTGTCGCGGTCATTGGTGTTTCAGGGGCACGACTATCCGGCAATGGAGCGACGGCTCCAGGCCTTAATGGAAACCTATCCCGTCTATCGCTGGGTGGGAGTCACGGATATACAAGGCCGGGTTCTGGTTTCGACCGACCGAACTAGTAAGGGCCGCGATATGAGTGGGGAGCCGGGCTTCCGGGCGGTGCGGGCTGGATCACGCGCCGTGGTTCAGGAGGCGGCACCGGACGACGAGGGGGTCTTCGCGGTGATGTTTGTGAGCCCACTCTATGATGCGCGCGGCGCGTTTATCGGTACGGTGATCAGCCAAGTGGGGTTGCCGGTCCTGGAGGATGTCTTCGCGCGGGTCGTGAACGCGTTGCAGGCCCAATGGGGAACAGGGGCGCGCATCGAGTATCTGTTTCTGGATCATGAAGGAGCGGTGTTCGTCGATTCGTTTCTGAGAGAAGAGGGACGGGTCAACCTCAAGCAGCAGAGGGTCCTCTCGGCGCAGTTGCTTGATGCGGCCCCAGCCGGATTCATTGAAGAACAGCATGCCCGCCGGCAGGTCGATGTCGTGACCGGGTATGCGCAGACCAAGGGGACAGAAGATCTCAAGGGTCTGCGGTGGGGCGTGTTGGTGCG
This sequence comes from Nitrospirota bacterium, assembly GCA_030645475.1. NCBI lineage: Bacteria > Pseudomonadati > Nitrospirota > Nitrospirota bacterium. The sequence goes on along the minus strand of JAUSMA010000068.1, from coordinate 124,991 downwards.
CGTGGACCGGAGCGACATCCTGGTTCCAATCAGGGACATCATCTGGAAAATCGGGGCGGCAGGTGCCGGCATCGGACTGCCGCTGATCGGAATCCTGCTCTGGAGTATTACCCGCCTCACGCACTCGTGGGGGGCGGCGGATGAGGAGCGCAACCGGGCACAGGTTGCTGAACGCAAGTTTCACATGCTGCTGGAGAATGCGCCGGCTGCTATCGTGCTGGCCAATGTCGAAGGCACCATCGTGTTAACCAACCGGCAGGTCGATCTGCTATTCGGCTATGCACCAGGCCAGTTGATCGGTCACTCTGTCGAGATGCTGATGCCTGAAGCTGTCCGGGACGTGCACCGCACGCACCGCGCCCGCTACCACGAGTCGCCCGTGGCGAGGCCGATGGGACTCAACCGCACGATTGTCGGTCGTCGACAGGATGGGACCGAGTTTCAGATCCAAGCCGGCTTGAGCTATCTGGAAACGGAGGAAGGCTCGTTTGCGATGGCAGTCCTTAGCGATATCTCTCAGCGGAAAAAGGAGGAGGCCGAACGGGAGCGCCTGGGTCGTGAGATTCGTCTCTTGCTGGATTCGACAGTCGAAGGGCTCTGTGGCATCGATTGTCAAGGCCGCTGCACCTTTATCAACCGGGCCGGCGCAGCATTGCTCGGGTATCAGCCTGACGAGTTGTTGGGCAGGGACCTGCATGAACTCATTCATCACTCCCATGAAGATGGCTCGTCGTATACCTATGCCGAGTGCCCTATCTACCGAGCATGCCAGGCCAGTCAGGGGTTCCAGACCGATGAGGACGTGCTCTGGCGGCAAGATGGGACGGCCTTCCCAGCCGAGATTGCCTCGCGTCCCGTCTTTGAGGCCGATGTGTTGAAAGGTGCGGTGGTGACCTTTTCCGATATTACCGAACGTAAGCAGGCGGAGGCGGAACGGCGGGAGCGTGAAGCGGCGCTCGCTCACTTCAAGTCCACGCTCGACCAGACGCTCGACTGCGTGTTTATGTTCCGTTCCGATACGCTGCGCTTCATCTACTGCAACCGCGGGGCATGCGAGCAGGTGGGCTACAGCCCAGCCGAGCTGTTCCAGATGACGCCCGTGGACATCAAGCCAGAGTTCACGCTAGAGCGTTTTCAGACATTGGTGCGGCCGCTGTTCGACGGCACGCAGCCTTCGCTGATCTTCGAGACCCTTCACCGGCACAAGGATGGGCACGACATTCCGGTGGAAATCGCTCTGCAGCTCGTGCAGCAGGCGGGTGGGGAACCGCGCTTCGTGGCCATCGTTCGCGACATCACCGAGCACAGGCAGGCGCAACAAGAACTGCTGGCGGCGAAAGAGCTGGCGGAGACGAGCGCCCGCACCAAGAGCGAGTTCTTGGCCACCATGAGTCACGAAATCCGCACCCCTATGAATGGGGTGATCGGCATGACCAGCCTTCTGCTCGACACAGACCTCACGCCGGAGCAGCGGGAGCTCGCCGAGACCGTCCGCAGCAGCGGCGATCATCTGCTCACCGTCATCAACGACATCCTCGACTTTTCCAAGATTGAAACCGGTAAGATGAGCCTGGAAATCCTCGACTTCGACCTTCGCACCGCGGTCGACGAGACGCTGGATCTGGTGGCCGCGCGCGCGGTTGGCAAGGGGGTGGAGCTGGCCTGTCTGGTTCATGCGGATGTGCCTGCCGTACTCCGTGGCGATCCCGGACGACTCCGCCAGATCCTGCTCAACCTCGTGGGGAACGCCATCAAGTTTACGGAGCAGGGTGATGTGGTGCTGTCCGTCAAGCTGCTGCACCAAACCGATACCGGTGTCACCGTACGGTTCGAGGTGCAGGACACCGGCATCGGCCTGTCTCCTGACGCGCAAGGGCGCCTGTTTCAGTCGTTCAGTCAAGCCGATAGCTCGACCACGCGCAAGTACGGCGGCACAGGATTGGGGCTCGCCATCTGCAAACAGCTCACGGAACTCATGGGTGGCCAGATCGGTGTGGACAGCCGGCTGGGCAAAGGCAGTACCTTCTGGTTCACGCTTCAGTTCGGCACACCGCAGCCAGGCACATTGTCGGTGCTGGACCTGGCCTCCCAGGATTTGCGAGGGCTGCGCCTGTGCATCGTGGATGACCATCCCATCAACCGCCGCATCCTGGAATTGTACGCCACGAAATGGGGAGTCCGGTGCCTGCTGGCGGAGGCTGGCTCCCAGGCCCTGGAACGCTTGCGTACCGCGGCAGCGGATGACGACGCGTGCGACCTCGCAATCATTGACATGCAGATGCCGGTGATGGATGGCCTGGAGCTAGCCAGGGCGATCAAAGCCGATCCTGCGCTGGCGTCAACCAGGCTCGTTCTCTTGACGTCCCAGGGCCAGCGCGGCGATGCCAAGGCGGCGCACACAGCCGGATATGTTGCCTACCTCACCAAGCCGGTGCATGAGTCGCAACTGTATAATTGCCTCACGGTCGTTGTGAAACTGCCAGCGCAGGCCACCTCTGGCGCGGGACAGTCCAGTGACCGAACGCCCCCTTCCGAGCTTGTCACTCGCCACAGTTTGGCCGAGGCGAAAGCGCGGGCCACCGCTCGGATTCTGCTTGCCGAGGATAACATCGTCAACCAGAAAGTCGCCGTACGCATGCTGGAAAAGTTGGGCTATCGCGTGGATCTCGTGGCCAACGGCCTGGAGGTCCTCGACGCACTGGCGCGCATCCCCTATAGCGCGGTCTTGATGGACTGCCAGATGCCGGAAATGGACGGATTCCACGCAACGCGTGAAATCCGCAGGTTAGAGGCAATAGGCACGGGACACGCGGCGACTGATTCCGGGACTATTCGCCCTTCGCCCCTGGCCTCTCGCCATATCCCCATCATCGCCATGACGGCAAACGCCATGCAGGAAGATCGAGACCTGTGCCTTGCAGCCGGCATGGATGACTACCTGAGCAAGCCTGTGCGATCCAAACTGTTGGCAGAGATTCTCGCGCGCTGGGTCAGCGCGCCGGCCTCGAGCTCCGACTCAACAGATGACCGTCCGCTGCAGATCGCCTCTGGCGAGACGGCCACTTGATCGCCCGAGAGGCCCTGCGGTGTGGAAGCGGTGCCTCTGTTGTCACCACACTAGTACATGAGACGGCAAGGAACGAGCACGATGTCTATTCTGATCGTTGAAGATAATCCGGTCAACGCGAGGCTGTTAGTGCTCATGCTGCACGCACAGGGGTATCAGACGGTGGTGGCCAGGAATGGAAAAGAAGCACTGGCGACTGTGCCTGAAACACCAGACATTCAGCTGATCATCACGGATTACATGATGCCGGAAATGGATGGGCTGGAGTTTATTGTGAAGGTCAGGGACTTGCTGAGCCCTAACCATGTTCCCATTCTTGTCACATCGGCGCATGCCGATCTTGAGACCATCACACGGGTGCAGGGCCTACAGTGCGATGGCTTCCTGGTCAAACCCATCGACAGGCAAGAGTTGACCAAGCGGGTTGAGCACCTCATGAGATCTCAGCCGCTCGTGCTTCTTAGTGCGCAGAAAACGATGGAGAGATTGGACATTGAGTTGGCGGAATATCACGAACTGGCCAATGCGTTTGCGGCCCAATTGTCTGCAGCCCTACCGATTGTGGTGTTGGAACAAGGAGACTCGGACGAGCCCATTTCCGAGAATCTGGGGCGGTTGCTGAAGGAACTTGCGGAAAGCGCGTCCATGCTTGGTGCCGATAAATTCTTACTGTTGTATTCGAAGTGCATGGGGCCACCTCTGCCGACTCGGCCGCAATGCTTTGTATTGTGGCGAGCTCTTCAAGAATTAGAAACGACACTCCAGGCATACATACAGTCTCAAGCCAATGCCGTGGCGAAGGACTGAGGCGGCCTTCTTCCCTTTGGTATGACGCCCGTTCTCACCCTCATCAGGCCGACGTGACCCTGCGACGGTTTCCGTGTCTCGCTGGTCCTTCCTGCACGGGGTACGAATAGGAGCCGAATGGCAGTGCCACTCATCGCGTTGATTCTTGAGGGGGATTTCATCAGACATGTCGGTTCGGGTCAGGATGCCACTGGGAATTTCCGTAAGCCCTCACCTCTGAACAAGTTCCTTGTGCCTATGCAGAATAAGAATGTTCCGGCTACTCTCTCCTCGCTATCGCGTCAACTGGCCGACGTGGGTTGTTACGCAAGGGGCCCGCTAAACCGATAGCGCACTCACCGGCACGAATCTCTCCCGCTTCATTGGGGGGCGTTATGGACATGAAAAATTGGCTCTGGTATGGCGTGCTAACCAGCATCACTGCTGCCTACCTGGTTGCGATGGCCGGCGTTCGATTCGCGAAGCAGCATGAGGTATCGCATCATTCACGCCGCATGATCGTGGCCTGCACGATCGTCGGGATCTGGCTTGTGGCCTACGTGTTGAAGCAAGTCCTCTTCGGGCGGGAGCGATTCGGAGGGCCGGACTCGCACTACTGGTCGCTCTATGTGCCGCTGTTTTCTGTTCATATGGCGCTGGCGGTCACGACGATCAGCCTTGGCGGCTACAATCTCTACATGGGGCTCCACCGGATTCGCTACGGGAGCGTGGGCGCGATGTCGTCTAGGCTATCGATGCATCGCCGGTTGGGGCAACTCTTAGTCTGGACCTTTTCCGGCACCATGGTGACGGCCTATCTGGTCTATCTCATGTTGTTTGTCTGGTATCCGAGGTCTTAAGGCGGACGGGGATAGGAGTTTTGAGTTTCAGGTTTTAGGTTTCTGGTTCGGAGGCTGCTCCCTCCAAAAACTCGAAACTCGAAACTCGAAACCAGAAACGCCCAATTTCCCCCACCAACCAGATAGTCTAAACAGACTCATCCCCCCCCTCCCTCTTCCCTACTCGGCAGATTCTGCCCACCGCTGGTGAGTCAAGAATCGACAGCAACCAACCGATAGAGACTCGACAGCCTGTATAGTGCAGGGTCTGTGGTCACCTCTGATGCATGAGCGGTCATTGTCACAGCGGTGGCAACGCTGTGCTCGCTGTTCGCCCTATTCGGAGCGGCGCCGGTTATGGACTACTCGATTTCACCCAAGGAGTTCGAACAGTTTTGCGCGCTCATTTATCAGGAGTGCGGCATCAGTTTGAATGACAGCAAAAAAACTCTGCTCGTGTCCCGGCTGTCCAAACGGCTAAGGACGTTGGAACTGGATTCGTTTCAAGCCTACTACGATCTGGTTGCAGGCGAGACGGACGGGGAGGAGTTAACACTACTGCTCAATCTTGTCTCGACGAACAAAACCGACTTTTTCCGCGAGCCCAAGCATTTCGACTTTCTTTGTCAGCAGATTCTTCCGGCACTTCAATCCACTTGGCGCGTCAGGATCTGATCGTCGGCGTTTTCCACTGTCGAGGAGTCTCTACCGTCGCTCAAGATGAGGCAAGATGTGTCGCGGTTGGGATGCCGAAAGAAGCGATGAGAACGGGAGGTGTCGATATGATTTTTCTGCTGGACGATATTCCTGCGGCAATGCTCGCTTACGCAAGCTGTCTTTGAAGAAGGGCCGGACAGATGTGCCGCGCTTGTCTGGCCGTCGATGACATTATCCGTGCGTCATGCCATGAAAGGACCTGCATATGGAAATTACACAACGTGCTTCGAAAGACGCGACCGTGCTGGATGTGAAAGGCGATCTGACATATAGCAATCGGGCGGCGTTCAAGACCGCAGTCGAACAGGTGAAAAGCCGGAACTGCCAGCATCTCATTGTGAACCTGGAGCAGGTTCGATTCGTGGACAGTTCCGGTCTCGGGTTACTCGTCCTTATGTCCCAGAGCTTCAAGCTTCAACAGGCCCAGTTCAGTCTCCTGAAGCCGCAGAGTTACGTGCGGGAAATCATGAGCCTGGCGAATATTCCGAAAATGATCCCGATCTATGAGACCGAGGGGGACGCGCTGACGGCGCGTGCGGCGTAACCACTCCGATCACGAAGGTGCAGGCTCATGAATCACAACTCAACTCAACGTATCGCTCATTCCTTCGGTTCGTCGGCACCAGCCTGTTTTATGGTCGCGACGATCTTGCTGGTGGAGGATGAACCGGTGACGCGGATGAGCATGGCGGCGCGGCTAAAGCGGTTAGGGCACCGGGTGTTGGAAGCAGGAAACGGACGAGAGGCGCTTGACGTGGCTGGGCGCGAACGTCCCGATCTGATCATCGTCGATTGGATGATGCCGGAGATGGACGGCCCCACGTTCTGCGAAACGGTACGGCGCGATCCGACGATGAAATCCATCTATATTTTGCTGATGACCTCCCACGATCAACCGGCGCAGATTGCCGAAGGGTTGGCGCGGGGGGCCGACGATTTTCTGAGTAAGGCGGCCAGTAAGCAGGAAATCACGGCGCGTGTGTTGGCCGGTTTGCGCACCGGCCGATTAGTGCGTGAGCTGGAAACGACGGGCGCTCAGCTGGAGTCGTCCATGCTCCTGCTGCAAACGAAGCAGACGGAGATGGAATCCGATCTGCAGTCGGCCGCTGCGTTCGTCCATTCGTTGTTACCCCCGCCAGGAAACCCGGCTCCAGGCCTTTCGTTGGCCTGGGAGTATCAACCGGCGCTGACATTGGGCGGCGATCTCTTTGGTGTGGCCGCTATCGATGCGGACCACCTGGGCCTGTATATTCTCGATGCGTCCGGACATGGTGTGGCGGCTGCCTTGCGGTCGGCGTCGTTGATGACGTTCCTCCAGGTGCCAAACATCCTCCGGCAGAGCGGTTCATACGATCCTGCGAAAGTGTTGCACGAAGCGAACCGGCAGTTTCCCTTGAGTGCTGAAGGAGAGTATTTCACGCTTTGGGTCGGGCAGATCCACCTGCCGACACGCAGCCTATCCTATGCCTCGGCCGGTCATCATGGCGTGCTGCTCAGCCCGGCAGAGCGGCCTTCTCGGTGGCTGACGCGGCCCTCTTCGCCCCTTGGATTCGACCAGGCTGCCGTCTTTACCGGCGACCAGATTACTTTGCAGCCCGCGGATCGATTGTTTTTATTGAGCGACGGCATTTACGAAGCGCCGTCTACAACCGGAGAGCCCTGGGGCCGCTGGAGGTTCCAGCAAGCCGTCGAGGCACAACAGCATGTCCCGCTTGCCGCCACGATTGCCCATTGCTTTACGGAAGCCAGACGCTGGCAAGCGCAGAGCGATTTTTTAGATGACGCGGCGGTGGTGGGGCTGGAACTAAGTGTGTGATCGGAAGAACCATACATGGATACATTAGAGGTGTTCGTGCTGTCCGAGGCGTTGGACCTGGCCGATGGCGATCAGGAGTTGTTCCTGACGTTGGCGAACCTCTTTATGCAAGAGAGCCCTAAAGAGGTGGCTGCGGCGCATGCGGCGTTAGTCCGGCAGGATTGTCACGGGCTGGCGGCGGCGGCGCATAAGCTGAAGGGATCTGTCCTGCCTATTTGTGCGCCGCGCCTCTTCGAGCGTGTGCAGCGTCTGGAAATGCTTGGACGCCAGGGCGACTGTACCGAGGCCGAGTCGGTTTGTGCGGATGTCGAGAGATGTTTGGCCGAGGTGCATGCCGCGCTTCGGGATTTGATCGCCGGAGGATTTCCATCATGAACGCCACACCGTCGCGTACGTTACTTGTCGTGGCAGACAATCCCGATACCCAGACTGTGATCCTGGAACATGCGCGGGCGAAGGGACATTCGGTGATTGCTGCCACGACCCCGGCACTCGGATTGACGACGTTCGATATGACGCAGCCCGATATCGTGATTATGGACCTCTTTCTGCCGGATCAGGACGGGATGACGTTGGTGAAGCAGATTCGTGACCGCCGTCCGACCTGTCCCGTCGTGCTCCTCACCGACGCAGGGCACGATGACTCGACGATGGAGGGGTTGCGCGCAGGCGCCCTGGATTATGTGCAGCAACCGATTCATGAGGAGGCCTTTGCACAGGTCCTGCAACGGGCGATCCATTCGCTGCCTGCCTCCGTGGACGATGCGCCGGGCGTCGAACGGTTGGAGTATGTGCTGGTCATGGGCCCCGACCCGAATTACGTCGAGAGCACGGTGACCTGGCTCATTCAAGGGACGGCGATGGGGCTGATGGAGGCACGACAGCTCCATCTTCGAGCCGCGTTGCAAGAACTGGTGATGAATGCGGTCGAACATGGCTGCCTCGAACTTCGCTATCGCGACAAGATTGAGGCTATGGCGAAAGACCAATATGACGCGCTGATTCAGCAACGACGGCAGGACGCTCGTTTTCGAGACCGGCGGGTCACGATCCGCGCGATCTACGAGAAGCGGCAACAGATCTTGACGTACCAGATTGCCGATGAGGGGAAGGGATTCAATTGGAAGTCGCGCGGGAACCTTCGTCTTGATGCCTGCCCGACAGGGGATGCCAGCGGGCGTGGCATCTTCCTCACGCAGTCGTTCTTCCCCGACCTTCGTTATAACGATAAGGGCAACGAGGTCACGTTTACGGTTCGTCTGGCATGATGCTGAAACAGTCCGCTAGGTAGGAAGCGTTGAACGGTGAGCGATGGACGATGAATAAGGACTGGATCGTCATTTCCTCGTTCATCGTTCGGACTTCAGCGATTCATTCGCCTGGCAGCTCCTCAAGTCGGCCAGGAAAGTTCCGATAGATAGATAGAGCGATCACGATCGGAGACTCATGGACGCGAACAACCCTGCCCGTTCAAAACTGCGCATTCCCAACGATCCGATGTATCTCTTGCTTCGCGAAGGCTGCATCACCGAATTCAATGCCAAAAAAGCCTCGGGAGAGAAGGTCGATCTGCGGGGGTGCGATCTGCGTGGTCTTGAGCTGCGTGGGCTAGATGCCGATGGCTTGGACTTCACCGACTGTTATTTTCGTCAGTCGGATCTGCGCAGCATCGATTTTCGAAACGCCCGACTTGAAGGCGCCAGCATCAACGCCGCAAAGATTTCAGGCGCCTACTTTCCCGTCGAACTAACCGCCAGTGAGATCGAACTTTCCCTCCTCCACGGCACCCGCATGCGCTACCGCTCGGATAAGTAAGGCGGACTCATGGCTGAAGGTTGACGTGCTCGAACCTTTAGCCTTTGGGTCGCGCTTCACGCTTCCCGAGATACGCGTCACGGGTATCGAGAATCCAGTCACTGTGCATCGTCGACGGATGAGGGGGCTGGTCCCGTAGGGGCTCTGCCTGGGATGTCTTTTTGCCGGAGCAGTTTTGTGAGGTAGGTCCGTTGAAGGCCAAGCTCTTCGGCGGCTCTGGTTTGGTTCCACCCATTCCTGCGTAGCGCTTCTTCGATGATCTTCCGACTATAGGCTTCTACGCTTTCATGATAGAGACGGAGCGGAGCGCCTGTTTCGGTGTCGGTCGTCGAGGGGAACGGCGCATCTGATAGATGCAGGCACGCGGGCTCAAGGATATCCTCGGGGCACAAGATGAGGGCGCGTGTCAGCACATTCTCCAACTCGCGGATATTGCCAGGCCACTGATACTGTTGCAATGCCTGTAAGGCCTGGGCACTGAGGGTACAGGGGCGATGAATCCCCATTCTGACCCCGCGATTGAGAAAGTGCTGGGCGAGTGCCGGGACATCGTCCATTCGTTCACGTAGGGGCGTGAGTGTCACGGTGATCACGGCCAGCCGATAGTAGAGATCTTCACGAAATGTGCCTTGTTGGATCGCGCGACGAATATCTTTGTTCGTGGCCGCGATGAAACGCACATTGGTGTGAACCGGCTGGGTTCCGCCCACACGATAGAAAGTCTGATCCTGGAGGACCCGCAGGAGGCGGCTTTGCAAGAGCAGCGGCATATCTCCAATTTCGTCGAGAAACACCGTTCCGCCCTCAGCCACCTCGATCTTGCCTGGCTCCCGTTTGATCGCTCCGGTGAACGAGCCTTTTTCATGGCCGAACAGTTCGTTCTCGAGGAGCTGTTCCGGCAGGGACGCACAATTGACCGCCACAAAGGGTTTGGAACGGCGCGGGCTCCATCGATGAACGGCGCGGGCGACGACTTCCTTTCCCGTTCCGGTTTCCCCGAGCAGGAGGACGGTCACGTCGGACGTGGATGCTTGTTTGGCGATCGTGAGTTGGACGGCCATCTTGGCATTGGCCCCTACGAGATGTTCATAGCGATCGTCGACTTCTTGACGGAGCACATCGACTTGACGCTGCAGCGCCACGGTGGCGAGAGCTTTTTGGACGACAACAGTGAGGTGGTCGGCGCTGAACGGTTTCGCCAAGAAGTCGAATGCGCCGAGTTGCATGGCATGCACCGCACGCTCGATGGTGCCGAAGGCGGTCAGGATGACGATGAGCGGTGTGGTGTAGGCTGTGCTGGTGGCCCGTTCGGTCCGCTGCTCGCTGTGCGAGCTGGCTCTCACCCGTTCTAGGATTTCCAGACCGGAGAGGAACGGCAGCTCCAGATCCAGGAGGACAAGATCGAATTCTCCCTGCTCGATCAGACGCAACGCGTCCTTGCCGTTGTCGGCTGTGACAGGCTCATGCCCCATCCAGGTGATACGATTCTCGAGTCCGAGAAGAATATCGCGATCGTCGTCGACGATTAGGATTTTGGCGCGCATGGTGTCAGCCGCGATAGTGGATTTCTAGTGAAAGTGTAGACCTTAGGCACGAGAAAATATACTCCTCTCTCTCATACGCCGCCCTCAGCACGGGTTTCTTCTTGCGAGGACGCGACCGGCATCGTGAAATACAAGCGCGTGCCGGCTCCAGGTGTGCTTTCGACCCAAATGCTTCCGCGATGCATCGCCACCAGGCTTTTTGTAATGAAGAGGCCGAGCTGCGCGCCCTGAGCGGCGGGGATCGCCGACGGCACTTTCGAGAACTCCTGAAAGAGTTTTTCGAGATGAGCCGGGTCGATTCCGCAGCCGGTGTCAGCGACGCAGGTTTGGACGAAGCCTTCGGGGATCGATTGGAAGTCGACGGTAATGCGGCCGCCGGGCGGGGTGAATTTGATCGCGTTGCCGATCAGGTTCCAGAGAACCTGTTCCAGTTTATCGGGGTCGCCCAAGACCGCAGGAAGCCCATCCTCATGCACGATCTCGATGGCGATCGTTTTTTCAGCCGCCACGGTGCGCAAACTATCGGCCACCAGGAGGGCCGTGGCTTCAACGCAGACCGGTTTGAGGCAGAGGACTTCCTTCTGTGACTCAAGGCGCGACCAATCGAGGAGTTGATTGATGATTCGGGTGAGTCGATTCAGGTTGTGCTCGATACGTGTGAGATAGGTGACTTGCTGGTCGCTCACAGGCCCTGCGATCCCGTCGCGCATATTGTCCGCAAAGCTTCGGATCACGGTCATGGGGGTGCGCAATTCGTGAGACGCGACGGAGAGAAACAGCGACCGCCGCCGATCCTGCTCTTGGAGCCGTTCGTTGGCGATCGATAATTCCATGGTGCGGTCCGTGATGCGTTGTTCGAGGTGCTGTGTCAGTTCTTCGAGGTGCGAATAGGCCCTGGCATTGTCGATGGCTGCGGCCACATGGCTGGCAATCGTCAGCAGCATATGGAGATCCTCGTCCGTGCAGGGTTGCGATCCACGGTCGGCGGCGAGGTATCCGAGTATCTGGTTGTGACTCTGGAGCGGGACCGCGACGAAGGATGTGACTCCTGTCCGGCGAGCTAACGCCAGCACCGATGGGTGCATGCGATTCGACACGACATCGAGGCTCAGGATAAGCAGGGGCTTGCCGTGAATCAACAGATCCGCCTGGAGACTGCCATCGTTCTGGATGGGCACCTCAAGATGACGGGCCGCTTCCACAATGTCGGCCGTGACACCTGCGACTTGAGCCACAGATGCGGAGTCTCGCTCGGGCTCCCGCAATACCAAGAGCATCCGTGTAAAACCCAGGTTGGCCATCAGGAGTTGGAGCACCGTGTTGAGGAGCTCGTCTAGGTCCAATGTTCTGGTGATGGCCGCACTTGCCTCATGCAACGTGGTCAATTGGCCGACTTGATGTTTAATGGTAGCGAGGTTTCCGGTGATGGCGAGGCTTCGTTCCTGTAACGAACGGGTCATGAGGTTAAACATGCTCGTCAGCTGTCCGACTTCGTCGCGCGTGGAGGGTGTGAGGGGCATGGGCGACTGGCCCTCAGCGACTTGTCTCGCCACGTCGGCAAGTCGCCTCAATGGTTTCGTGATTCGGAGGGTGAGGAGGTGGGCGCCCAACATGCCCGCGGCGATGATGAGCGCGGTGAGGAGAAAAATGTTTCTGATCATCGTCGCGAGCTCGTGCTTCACGTGCGCGTCGGTCAATCCTATCTGGACGACACCGGACAGGAGTGTCGTCGAGGCGTTCGTGTTCCCTTCATCCAGCAGGATAGAAAAGGGCGGCATCGGGGTGGCGTCATGGCCTTTCCGCAGCACCGGCATGGCAAAGTCGTACACCTGTTCTTCCCAGGCGAATCGATTGCCCAATGAGTTGGAGATGGAGAGGCGGGTCATGTGAGGAATGTTGCTGGAAGAATGCACGTACTGTGTGGCGATGTCGGGGTCCGGGTACAGGGGACGGTCGATGGACCGTGCAAGGCTGCCAGAGGATGGGCGGGTGCCTTTCGTCTGCCGGGCGAGCACCGTACCGTCTGGCCGAGTGATGACGACATACACCACATCCTGAACCGCCAGAAGGCCTTCCGTGAATTGCTGGAGCGTGGCGCGATCTTCTGCGACAAGACCCGCAAATCGAAAGTGATCATTGTGCACCACGCTCGTGAGCAGGATCGCGCCCAATTGCTGAAGGTTGTCGATCATCGCCTCGCGTCTCTTTTCCACGAAGTACCAGCTCAAGGTTGAACAGGCGACGATCAGAATGAGGCTGAAAAACAGCACAAACTTTGAGCGTAGGCTGAAGAACCGGTTCGCCGGGAAGGATCTGGGACCCATGGGGCCCTCTGCCGTGTCTGGACGATTCATATGCCTGTCCCCATCAATAGGTTTCATCGATGAGACTCGTTAGCTCTTTCGTAAACGTCAGGCCCAGGAACTTGGCGGTTTTAAGATTCATCGTGATCTTGATGCGCTCGATCGGGACGGGGTTGAGCGGCAGCAGCCGTTCCCCATCGAGAATACGTTTGGCGAGCAGGCCGGTCTCTCGACCGACTTCACCATAGTTGACGGACATGCTCAGCAGCCCTCCCAGACGAGTAAACTCCGGTGAGAAGCCGATCACAGGTATCTGGCGCGCCAATGACGATTCCAGGATGAATTGCACGGACTCGTTCGTCAGTACCGTGGAGTCGGGCATGAGCCAGAGGGCTTCCACATCCCAGAGTAAGACACGCAACTGCTGCGGCACGTCTTTCTCACTCTCGACGGGAAGCCCCTTCAGTTGAAAGTCGGCGTTGGTGGATTGCCGCACAGCCTCCCTCACCCGCGAGGACGATTTGGCGGGGTCGTAGAGCGTCCCGAGCCGGCGGAGGGTCGGGAAAAACATCCGCATGATCTTGAGCTGCCGGTCGACGGGGACCTCCAGCAATGTGCCGGTCATGTTGCCGGCTGTGAGCTGATGTTTGAGCGGGTCCAGGATCATCATGTAGACGATCGGAATCTCGATAATTTCTAATTTTGCCGCCAGCGCGGCCTTGAGCCCCACGGCGACCACCAGCGATGTATTGGATGCGCGTAACTTACGCGCGAGCTTCTTGCCGAGGTCCAGGTCGCCTTGCATATCGTATTCGGTATAGATCGCGCCTATCGGGCCGGTGGCCTTTAGGCCAGCAATCGCCTCGTGGTAGGCCGCGATGTCCGAAGATTGGAGGATCGCGATGTCCATCGCGGCGGATTCGGAGACGAAGAGGGAAGAGAGTCCCAGCCACAAGACGAGTCTTGCCACTGCCCAGGCCGTGACGGCGTATGCTGAACAGACGGGCTTCTCGATGTCAATAATGGTGCTCATCAGACTGTCGTCGCCTGTGTGGTGCGGACCATCCCTAACATGTGCACGGCGTTCCCGTCACGATCTCGAATAATGTGACCGGTCCAGACGAACCATCGGAGGCTGCCGTCCTTTCGCATGACCCGATGCTCAAACAACACCTCTGTGCCGGGCTGTTCCATGGCGCGACTCATCACCTGCGCGGCTGTCTGCCGGTCATCCTGGTACATCAGCGCAAGCCATTCCTGCTGGGTATGTGGCCGTAAGCGCTCCGAGACGCCAAGCATGTCGTCGACTTGCCGCGACCAATAGATTCGTCCGGTTTGGCAGTCCCAGGACCAGCCGCCCACTTCTGTCGAGGTCAGGGCCAGGCGGAGCTGCTCTTCATGGGTGCGGAGGGCGGTTTCGATCTGTTTGCGCTCGGTAATGTCGGTCGACATACCGCAGACCGCGTAGGCTGTGCCGGTGTGATCGCACAGCGGGAATTTGATGGAGATATAGGTATGCGCGCCATCCGAGTGTGGCGCCTCTTCTTCATACTCGACCGTGCGTTTCTGCTCCAGCACGACCAGATCGTTGGTGCGAAACTTGTCTGCAATATGTGAGGGGAAGATCTCGTGATCGGTATGGCCCACGATCTGATCGGTTGTCAGGTTGAAGATCTGTTCAAACCGTCGATTCGTCAGGAGATACCGGCCGTCGGCGTATTTGACGTAGATGACTGCTGTGGTGTTGTCGGCCACTTCTCGCAGAATCTGATCGCTCCGGCGCAGTGCGTCCTCGGTCTTCTTTCGCGAGGAAATATCCCGAATGATGCCACTGTAGAAGTTTCCGGCAGTCGTGTTCCAGGTTGCCAACGAGAGTTCGATGGGGAATTCGGTGCCATTCTTCCTCAGTCCGTGTAACTCCACCACGGATCCGATCACGCGGCTCGTTCCCGTGGATTCCATGCGAGCGAGACCCTTTTCATGTGCGGAACGGTACCGTTCCGGCATGAGGAGGGTCAGGGGTGTGCCGATTGCGTCCTCGCTGGCATATCCGAAGAGCCCCGCCGCAGATCGATTCCAGGAAATGATTACCCCGCGCCCATCGGCTACCAGGATCGCGTCGGTGGCCGACTCGACCAGCGAGCGGAAGCGGGCTTCGCTTTCGTGGAGAAGATGCGCTGTCAGCTCGGCCTGTACGCTGAGTTCCTTGACTCCGATCGCGCGCCGCAGCGTTTGTCTGAGCTCTTCCCGATGATAGGGCTTGGTCAGATAGGCAAACGCTCCCTCTGTCAGGGATCCCACGGTGCGGTCCGGCGAGATATGGGCCGTGACGATCACGACGGGGAGAGACGGGTCCAGGCGCTGAGTTTCTTTCAAGACATCGATCCCATCGCCGTCCGGAAGGCCCAAGTCCAGGAGGATGGCGTTGAAGCGATGGGTTCGAATGAGTTCGATGGCGCCGGCGACGGTGCCGGCCACGGTGACGGCGTAGCCATCATGGAGCAAAAGATCTCGCAGCCCGATCACGAGGTCCGGGTTATCTTCCACGACGAGCACGGAGTGGCGACTCGCTGCAGTGACCATTGAGGCCTCAGCGACCATAGCGGTTCGAGTGGTCGGAGTCATCGCGCGGTTGCGCGCTCTGTGTATTATAAACAGAATACGATCGCGATAACTGTCCCCTGTGTCTATCGTTCAGGTCCCGATACGTCAACCATTGCGCATCCTGCTTGAATGCGCTGGTTGTGCCGAGGCTCGAACTCTCGAAACTCTCGCATGCCTTCATCGGCGTCCTCTCGCAGGATGCTGAAAAAGTCCGCCAGCGGCGTTCTCGCTTCACGAAGAGACTCAACGTACCGATGCGTACGCCTCGCCTCTTCGCTCGCTGCGGCCTTGCTGGACGGCCTTTTTGAGCATCCTGTGGTAACTCAGACCTCGATATCGTTCGGAGTAGTTCAACCGTGTTTTTCGCATACACCGAGTTTTTCCGCAGCCTGCTAGCCGGTTCGATTCATCACTACGGTCTGTCTGGGAATGTTGATGTGGGACTGTGGCCCGTGGCGGGGCGGAGAGGGGAGCGTTGTCCTTGTCGTCGCCCTACCTTCAGGGGGGCAACACGTTGGGGAAAGGCTCCTCCGTTCACCTCCTCCATCTGGATCACGATGTCTTCGATTGCATGAGCCACGAGGGCCACTAGAGGACCATGTCCTGTCCAATACACCGCATTTCTGAGGCGCTCAATGAGAGGGGTGGGAATGGAGATGGTGACTCGCTGTTTCTCCGAATGGGGAGAGGGCCGGACCTCTCGGAGGTTTCCATTGAGGGAGGGATGATCGACGGATAGTCGTGTCTGCTCTATGCGGCTAGAGGAAGAATGAGGATGAGAGGTTCCGTTGTCAGGCTGGGGTGTTGGAATGCTGGGCTGTCTGTTCATGTGGTTTGTATCCATTACGGTGCTCCGGCTGAGCACCACCTTGTTGGTTGTGCTGGGAGGGATGGTCGGTACTAAGGATACTGACTGCGATGACCCAGATGAGGCCGACCAATCCGGCAAGGAGCGCCCACACAATGATCTCCTGTGTCATCGTCGCGCCTCCCTTCATTGCTGGAATTGCCATTAGTTATATGAGTATCCAGCAAGCTGTGTGCCTGCTAGGACGGTACAGCGCTTCTATCGTTGTTGATGGTTTTAGCCGAGAAATAGATCTTGCGCGGCTGTCGTAGAAGGAATGAATGGTTTGCCTGAATCGAAAAGGATTCTGTGCTGAATCCAATTGGATTGACCGGATCGAAGAGACGGGAAAGGGTTGATCTGGTTCAACCACACACACGAGAGAAAGCAAATAACGGGGTGATGAGGGCAGGGCTAGCGGATGGGGGTTTGAGCTGAACGAAGATCCCAGTCTGCCACCCCATGGAGACCGATCTGCTTGAGCAGCGCGGCACGTTGTCTCCGGAGGATCTGGTCGGATGGATTCGCGTCGATTAACTCACAGAGGCAGGCCATGGCATCGTACCAGAATCCTCGCACGGCATTTCGCAGAATGCTTTGCCGGTCGCAGGTGAGGTCGACGGCCGTTTCCACCAGGCAAGCGTTGAATTCACAGCGCTCGATGATCCCGCCGGCGACGATATCCTGCGACGGGGATTCCGAATTGCGAATGGCGGAGATATACCAGCGATATTGCACTTCCGGTTCGAGGGTCAACCCGAGATCCTTGAGATTTAGCGATTGGATGCCCGCATGATTCGGTGTGGGAATCAGGCCTTCATGCAACGGTTTGACCGATCGGGTGTCGATGAGTGTAAACCGAATGGGCAAGGAGGTCGGCTTGGAGAGGAACCAGTTTAAGGAGGGCGCCTGTTTCACCGTGAGGCCGACATGGTCGGGAACCAGGGCCACGATTTCAGGGTCTTTCCCATCCGTTCCCCGTAAGCCTCCTCCGACTCGTGCGCGGGGTGTGGTCTTTTTCCGAGGGGTATAGAACGGCATCGTCGGCTCTTCCCGTTGATCGGATTGGGCGACGATGGGCCGGTCGGCGATAGACGTGGCGTTTACGCCTGAATTGAAGCCAGGCAGGCTGAGGATGATGAGCAATGCGCTGTTGACGATGACCGATGTCTTCACGCCGAACCTCTGTCGTTGAAGCGGTGAGGGGCGTCCACCGATGTACTCTAGCATGCTCATGATGCCAATCACAGCCAGTTATTCAGCAAGAGGAACGCCGACCAGTAGGCCGGGTGCTCATAGACCCGATCTGCTAAGAGCCTCTGCTGTGCGAGTTGCAATGCTTGTGCCTTTGACAGCTTAGGGTTGCGCAATTGCTTGTAAAATTCAGTGACCAGCTCAGACGAAGCCTCATCGTTGATGAACCAGAGCGTCGCCAACGCGCTGCGGGCGCCGGCCTTGATGGCGACACCAGCGAGACCCAAGGCAGCTCGATCGTCTCCTACCCC
This sequence comes from Nitrospirota bacterium, assembly GCA_030645475.1. Classification (NCBI taxonomy): domain Bacteria; kingdom Pseudomonadati; phylum Nitrospirota; species Nitrospirota bacterium. Next base: position 107,148 of record JAUSMA010000068.1, on the reverse strand, counting down.
TGTTTGACAGGCACTGAGGGTCAACAATTCGAGCGGCTCTCGACGAAACCGGAATAATCCGATGAGCCGATCCAGTTGGTTCAAGGTCAGTTTTCCGTCGAACGTCAGTAAGAAGGACTGATTCACATCGGTGGCGAACTGTCCATGGGTGGCGATATGAAGAATCCCATACTGCCCATCCCGCAATTCATGTTCCAGTCTGGTGGTGAGGAAGTCTCGATTCAACAACTGGTCCCCGCGGTAGAGGTCTTGAATCGTGCTCATTTCACCCGCGACATATGGCAGGGCAGGAAATCCTTGCACGGCTGCTGTGAGTCCGCTGGATAACATCCTCACCCGCTCCCGGTCTATCGGACGTGGATCGGTCAAGTTGAGCCCTGGCGTGACGGCGACGGCATATTTATTGATGAGAAATGTGGCACCGTCGTGCAGGGCCGCCATGGGAATCGTCCTGAGTGAACTATCCGGGACAAAGACCAGGGTGGTGATATGCTCACGGGCCAGTGCTGTTTCGATCGGGCGAATCATCCAGTCATAGAGCTGTTGGGCATGCGCAAGATATTCCCGCGTAGTGCGTTTTTCGACGGTGCGGCGAAAGAGGCGGACCTCTTTCGTGAGCATGTCCGCACCGACCGGCACGGCAAATCTGGTGAGGCCTGTGGGCAGGCTCACCAGCAGTTCCAGTCTGGTCGGGAACAGAATGGGATAGATGACAGCCGTGTTCGCCGCCAGGGTATCGAATTTCGTGAGTCTGGCCTGTAGCGCATCGACACATTCGTCTTTGAAGTAGTCTCGCAGTTCGGCGGCCTTGTAGGCTTCGATGGCGTCGCGGGCCGCTAACAGGTATTGCGTGGCAGCCGGCTGCGCTTCTGTCAGCGAGGCCCGCTGGAGCAGCAGATCTGCCAGCTCAAAAAACAATGGGCGTATCGGATTCTCATCCGACCAGGTGGCGTCTGCCGCAGCCACGGCGACGGCCTGACGAATCGGTTGTAACGTGCTTGTGGCTTGTCGATAGGAGGCGATGGCCTCGTCGAGCGTCCCTGTGGCAGCTAACTGTCGCCCGAGTTGCCATTGCCAACGGTACAACGACTCCGGTGCATCGACCGATTGCGCGGAAAAGATCGCGCGTCTCGTGAAGGCCAGGGCTTCGTCCAGCCGCTCCTCCAACTCATAGAGATGGCCGAGATGTCCGAGGGCGAACGACAGGGTGCGCGCATCGCCCATCTGTTCAGCCAGGCCAGCCGCTTCTTGTAAGGCTCCTGCCGCTCTGAGGGTCAGCGGGCTACGGAAGTCCGGGAGGGAGGGGAGCAGATTGCGATACAGCAGCCCGATGTTCATTAGGGCAATAGCCTTCTCACGAGATGCCGGCAAGGCATCGGTTTGTTCAAGGGCTTGGTCGATCCAGATGCGGCTGTTCGTCGGCTGATGGAGTTGCAAACTTGTTCGTGCTGCATTCAGCCGTGCATGCAGTGCGACAAGGGACAGCCCTGCTTGTTGGGCTAACTGGACGGTGTTCGTAAAGTGAGTGAGGGCTTCTTCTGGACGGTTCTGGAGCGCAGCGAGAATCCCGAGGTCGTTGAGGAGAGCAGCCTCAAGCGCCGGCGATGATTTCTCCTTGATGAGTTCACGGGCTTTCGTCAAATGAGTCGAGGCGGCATCGAGCTGGCGTGCCGTCAGATAGGTATGTCCCAGTTGTGCCATGACTGTGGCCCCCCACTGACTGTCCGCTGCCTGCTGCGCAAGAGCCAAGGCCAGTTCAAGGAGTTGGAGGGCCTGTCTGGTTTGGCCCAGCGACTCAGCCGCTCGTGCTGCAGAGACGAGCGCGCGACTCTGATCGTGCGATCGGCCCTGTCCCTCATACTGCCGTGCGGCATCTTTCCACAGTCCTAACGCCTCTTCGTAGGCGCCACGTTGAAAGGCCTGCGTGCCTTCTGTCATCGCGCCGTCGGCAGATGAGCCGGCCCCTGAACCAGACGCCGTCATGGAGGGAATCAGAAGTAGTGCGCTGAGTAACAGGCATACAAGGGGTTTAGGCTGAAGGCTGAATGCTGGAAGTTTTGTATGGTCACGCATGCTTAACCCCTGAACGCCTTCAGCCTATCCACCTATCTCGTTACAACACCTGAATGACCAACTGCAGATGAATTCCATGGTCTTGCAAGTTCCCCGGCGGGTGAGGAACATGATTCAGCGGCACACCCCAGTAGAGTTCGAAGCGCGCACGATCGCGCGGCAGAATGTTCCATCGCACACCCAGTCCGACACTCGCCAATGTTTGAGGATCGGGCGTCGTGCCTTTGGCATTCCAGGACCGGCCCATATCCACGAATTGCGCGAACTGCAATAAATCTTCTCCGCTGGCATAACGCATGAGGGGATAACGCGTCTCGACCGACGCGAGGAAAGCGTTGTCGCGTATGAGTGTGTTTTCGCGGTATCCGCGCACACTGAATCGTCCGCCCACTGGAACCTGTTCCAAGGGAAAGAGCCGGTCGTTCGCCAACTGCATGTCCATGCGGCCAAGGATTTGGAGTCCTCCCCATTCGTCCATCCGCTTCACGGCTTGAACCTGTCCTAACCATGAAAAGAATTGTCCATCCGGAACAGGTCCGCTATTGATCGTGGCGCCGAGAACGTCGATGCCTAGGCTAAAGCGGGATCGAGCGGCGATAACGGAAGAAGGCGTGCGGTGCGTATATTCTTGCGTGAAACGGAGCGCACTCACCGTGTTCACCCCTGTATTCGTCGAACCGGGTATGAACTCAAGCGGCTGTCCGGGGATATCGTCGAAGATCGAGGTGATTTTGTTGTACAGCCGTTCGCCGGTGATCGCGATGGCGAACTCATCGGAGACGGTTCGATAGATCGGCTGCCGGAGCGTGAAGCCGATGATTTCCGCTTCCGCATTCAAGTCGAGAAAGCGAAAGGCATTGTCTACGACGAGGAAATCGTTGCGCCGGTAGGAGGCGATGAAGGTCGTATCGTAGCGATTCAAGGGGAGTGAGTAGGAGGTGTCGATGATGGGGTTGACACCACGCGACTTGCCGTAGGTGAAGCTGAAGGCGTCGCCATTGCCGGTCACATTCTGGTGCGCGATGGTAGCCAGGCCTCGTTCGGCTCCAACCACGGGGGTTTGGTAGTTATTGAAGTCCAGCCAGGCCTTCCAGGGACTGGCTTCCTTTACTCTCACGTGCAAGAGGCTGTCACCACGCTTGTCGCCGGGACGGAGTTCGGCATTGATCTGTTCGATGCGCGGATCCTGTTGCAGCAACTGCAACCTTTCTTGTAATGGCTCAAGCCGCAGCGGCGTCTGTGTGCCTCGCTCGACGCGGTCGCGTAGATAACCGGCGCGGAACCAATCGTGGCCTTCGATGTCGATCCGGGACAAGGTACCTTCGATGATCTGGACGGTAATCACGCCGAACGTGACATCCTGATCGGGAATGATTGCGCCGGAGGTGATGTAGCCTCGATTCACATAGAGGAGGGTCAGTGCGAGACGGAGGCGTTCAAGATCTTCAGTCGTCAGGACCCGGTTCTTGTAGGGAGTGGTGACTTCTGCCAGTTCCTCATCGGTGAAGACCGTATTGCCGATCACATGGATATAGCTGGCAAAGACCCTGATCTGGCCCAGCGGACTTTTCCCATCTCCCGCTGGAGGGATGGGCACGATCGGAAGGGTGGGGAGGGGAGCTGCGGGGGGAGCCTTGAATTCTTTCTTCAGCGGCGCAGGCGGCTCACCCGATCGCCCGGTTGGATCGAAGATCGGAGGGAGGGCCTGTTGCGCATACGATGAGGTTCCTGCCAACGCGGTCAGCATGGCGCCCCCAAAGAATATGAGCCATCGTGCCGCTCGATGGATTGCCTGGTCGGCAATAGATCGAGGAGCGCATGGATTTACGAATGGCACCCAGTAGCCTCACTATCGGCGTAGTTGGCCATTAAAAACCCTGCCGGCGTGAACCGGCGGAGCGAGACCGTGCCGTCGTCATGGGTAGGTATCGCCGTGATTGTTGGGATAGAGCCAACGGCATGGCCTGCGACAAGGCTCTCGTCTAACGAAGCGAATGCGAGCGGGCTCGCCAGCCAGCCTCCTGGGTCGGCGGGCAACTGCTCACGTCCGGCGACGACGAAGCTGCTGGCCTGACCGTTAGCCAAGGCCGCACAGCGTTGAGTCAAAAGACTTTGTGCCTGACGGGGCTTTGACGTTAAGGTTCCCAAGCCGCCGCTCAAATTAGACGTCGGGCTCTGAATCGTGACCGTTCCATTCAAGCCGAATTGTGACGAGGCACTCACTAGGCTGCTGGAGTCGGCTAAAAAGAGGGGAGTGAAGATCGTGATGTTCCCGCCGTTGCCCTGGATGGCCTGGGCCAGAATCTGGCTATTCTGTAGCACAACCACATTCGGATCGATGCTGATGTTCCCACCGCTGCCGCTCCCGCCCATGACCGATGCGCTGATGAGACTGTTTCGAATCACGATCTGATCCGCAGCGCCGATTTTGATGTTGCCGCCGGAGGCCTGCGTCGCCTGCGTCGTGATCGAACTATTCTGCATCATGAAATCGTCGCCGGCCAAAGCCGTAATGTTGCCCGCGTTTCCGGTTCCCGTACTGCTCGCCGAGACAGAGGCAGTATTGGTGAGCCGTATATCCTGCCCGGCGGTGATGTTAATGTCACCGCCCTTCCCGCGCGAGTTAAAGAGGCTGCCGCTCTGAACAGCAGTGGGTGTGACGGTTCCGAGTGAGTTCGTTCCCCTGCCGGAAAGCGAAATACTTTCTGTTGCGACGATGGAAATGTCGCCTCCCGTGCCAGTGGCTGCGGTGCCCTGCGTGAGGCTATTGATCTGGCCGCCGCTTGTCATGGATACGTTACGCGCCGTGAGGTTGATGGCGCCAGCGTTTCCCTGGCCGATCGTGCTTGTGTTGATCAATCCGAGATCCGAAACGGCAATGGTGTTTGTTGCGCTGATATCAAGGGAGCCGACACTGCTTGCGTTGTTGCTCAGATCAACTCTGCTTCCCCCCGCGATCGTCACTGAGTCGGTAGCCGCAATCAAGACTTTTGGATCGGTAGGCGGAAGATTGCCAGGAATCGATGTCGTTTCGCTGAGAATCTGTGCTTTGTTTGTGAGCGACAGGATTCCCGGCTCGATTTTGATCCACCCAGTTCCGCCGGGTCCGCTGTTCTGGTTGAGGACTCGCGTTGCGAAGTCTCCTTGCCCCATAAGTGACACTTCGCCTGTGGCGATAAGATGAATGTTCCCCGACGAAGCAGTATCACCACCTAGGGTTTGAATAGAACCGCCAGTGGCAATTATGAGGTTCGTGACGTTCATCGTGATATCGCCTGCGGCCGATTGACCTCCAGCCTGAGTCAGGACCTTTCCACCATCAGCAATCGTGACAGTAGGGGAGGTTTGCGTGTTCAGGGGGGTAAGAGCAATGGTTCCCCCTGTCCCACTCCCAGCGTTAATGGTTTGCAGCAAGCTGCCATTCCCAAAGGGGTCAATTCCCTCCATAGTGAGCGATTGTTCAATTGTCAGACTGATATTTCCGGCCGGTGCATTGCCGAAGCCTTGATTTGCAATGATGGAACCATCCGTGAGCATCAGGCTTCTTGCCTCGATCTCAATGTTGCCTGTCCGGCCTGCTCCAAATCCTGTCACGTCAACGGTGCTTTGATTTTTGACCAGCATGTCTTCAGTCGCGTGGACGCTGACAGTTGTTGTGGCACCGTCGATGTCGCCTGACGATCCGGCAAAGATATAGGCCTGGTCCATTTCAAACTGACCACCTCGAATTCTGACGGTGCCTCCTGGATCGCCGGAAACATCGAGCGTGGCTCCTTGAGAGAGGCTGATGTTCCCCATGGCCAGCCCGTTAGCGGGCAGGAACTCGGCAGCCAACACTTCGCCAGCAGAAGCGACGCTTACCATATTGACTTGTCCGCTCGAAGCGAAAAGGCCTCCCCCACCAACTGTAACACCAGCGGGCACCGAGACGGTCGTTTCCGTATCTGGGTTGACATAGGTGAATCCTTGATTCCCACCCACAAGGGAAATTGATTGCCCAGCTTGAACCGACAAGGTGCTTCCTTCAACGCGGATGGCGGCCGGGTTCGATCCAAGGAAACCAAATGCGGAAACAGGTGCGCTTGTGAACACGCTTGGTATCGCCGGGCTTGCGTGGAAAATGCCGGCGTTTGAGCCGTCGGCTTCTGCGAGGCGTAGGTAGTTTGCCGTTGTGAAGGTGACTGAACCGGCAACGTTGAGTGAAGCATTTGGACCGAACACGATGCCGTTAGGGTTCAAGAGATAAAGATTTGCCGAGGGATAGAAGCTAGCGCTGTCGACGGTTCCAAAAATACTGGATGGCTGTGGATCGGTGATTCGGGCGAGTATGTTCGACACAGTTGCGTCAGGAATCGGGTTTGCGAGTCCTGTCTGAAACCGGGCGTTGTCGAACGACGCGAGGTTCAATTCTCCTAGGCTGTGAAACAGGTTGTTCCCCGATTTGGTCCCGCCCGTGATAACGCAGTTTGCGGTGCACAGGTTTGTTGGAGTGGCAGAGGTTCCGGAGGTGACGATCGTTCCAAGACTGGCGGGACTGCCTGTCCCGCCAGTCGGGGAGACTGCCGTGCCAGCGTGTACAGACTGAGACGATGGAGCCCAGAGTCCAAAACAAAGAAACACAAAGACAGAAAAGGCGGTCCCTCGTGTTATTCGAATTGGAGACTGGGTGTGTCTCATGATAATTCCCCCTTAGTCATCAAAAAATCAAAGCGCCGCGCTCGAATTCCATCAGGACCTAGAGCGTGCAAAGAGGCAACTCTCTAAGGCCAGTTTCGGCAGAAAAACCCGAAGGCTCTGCAGAACCAATTTTGTCTTCCATGCCCCTCGTTCCACTGTAGGAGGCTCGGGAGATAGAGGCCCGGAACATCTTCTTCCTGGCATGTTAAATCTGCAGGGTCACAAGACTTTCCCTTATCTGGTATTCCAGAGGAGTACATTTCGATAAAACGGGTGTTTCCCGATGTGTTGAAATCGAGGAATTTCCCGTTTGCCAGCTTGATCGCCGTGTCGACACGCAGGATGCGCGTTCCGCCAAGATCGACATGGCCCGAGGGTGGCCAGCCAGTCCCGGGAGGGTTGATGGTAAATGCCAAGGCACCCGGCGTATGTTGCTGTTGATTCAGAAACGTAAACCCCTCACTCGTCGGATTCTTGAGATACATGCCTGACAGGATGGAGCTTCCGCTTGCCTGTTGGAAAAGGCCTACCGCCTTTATCTTGTAGTACATCGTTGGGGGGGTAGTCGGATTGGGTTCCATTTGGCCTTGGAAGATGATTGGGAAATTGTTGACGTAGGCGTTGCTCGCCGTGATTCTTGTGTTAACAAGCCTGAGGGAGTCTTCGGCGCCGTCGCTCTTGGAACTCGGGAATTCGACCTGTGCCGTGCCGCCAGAATTTGCAATGGTGACAGAACCCCCTGTGGCAGCGTGAGTGTAGGTGCGAGCTGGAATGGTGACCGCGCCGTTAGTCACGGCGTCCAGCGTGGTGTCGCCGATGGTGACAGTGATGGTGTAGTCCGCGTGAGCCGCGGATGCGACAGCAAGAGTGAGAGCGGTCATGACCGCAAGCCGGACCATAAACTGTAATTTCATAATCCCTCCTCAGTTAAGGTGCGAAACGCATTGGTGCAATCTGCTGTTGCGATGCACGCTTGTCGTTAACCTTGAATGGTCGTTCTTGATTCCACATCGTGTCATTGAATTGTAAGATTGGTCGGGGCTGCCGGTGGCGGATCAGGCGTGTTATTGGCTACACATGACACGTTGCCAAGGATGCCGCCAGTTCGGAAGTTCGCTACGGTTGTCACCGTGCTGTTCAGAATTCTTGCGTTGTCAGCTGGTCCGTCGCAGTTAATCACAGGATTTTGTTGTTGAAACTTATCCCATTGTGTCTGTTCATTATCCGTGCACGCATTGGCAGGAATGGGAAAGCCTTGCGTCCGACCCATGGGGTCTCCCCATACTGGATCGTCCACAGACGGGTTCGACCAATGGAGACGGCGATTGCAAGCATGACGCTGCTGCTTGACCCCATTCTCGATGACCGGGTCGCCATTTTTGTCGAGGATGTCCTCAAGAGGACAATCGGGCCGGTGATATGACATGACGGTCATCCATCCCTCGTCGGCTTTCACGTATCCGTAGTTATAATCCGGCTTGTTCCGAGCTTGCTCCACGTAGCGGTCATGATTCGCCTGGAGAACATGGCCAACCTCGTGGACGAAGGAGCGATTACTGAGCGCGCACTTACGGACAACAACGGAAAAGGCTAAATTGGCATTGGGGGTCAGATTATTATCGAGGTATGGCGACATGCCACAATCGGTTCCGAGGGCGTCGCTCACCCACAGACTGACAACATCCGCCTTGTGGTCTTTGCGAAGCTCGAAAATGTCGTTGCTCGCGGTGTTGCCTGCATCCCGTAAAGCATCGAGGTTGTCATTGATTCTCCGACTCGTTGCCTCCGTAAATTTATCGGCTGTGCCATGATGAACCAGCCTGGCCGTGGCCTGGATGCCGCTGTTAGCAAATGCTTCTTTGAGATCTTCAACAGCCTGGCAGGCCATAGCTGCGATGCCGTTGGGATCCTGGTCTCTTGCAGCCGTTGTATACAAGATCATCACATCGATCATTGGAGGGTCGCCTCCGGCGGTCAATTTTAACGGTCCACTCACTCGGTCATCCAACATCCTCAACACTGATGACATGCCTGCCGCTTGCCGTATGAGCGCTCCGTGCTCCGGGGGGAAACCGCTCGGATCTATGGCGAGGATTTCTATAACACTTGTGTCGCTGGGAGATGGCCTGATTTCATAGATGAACCGACCCTTCTCGACTGATCCGTAAATCGCGTTGGTCGTTGGGTTTACCATGAAACGGACTCGGCTGCCTGGAACACCCTCGACATGCCCTTTCCACATCACGCTGTCCTGTGCTGGTTGAAGACTATCCGTGACAATGACGGCCGATTGCTTATTCGGCAATTCAACGAAAACTTTCGGCGCCGAATTGGCAGGATTACTCTTGAGTACCTGTTGCACAACAAATGGATTGAGTCGGACGTGGTGAATCCCTACAACCGTTTTGGATTGGATCGGGGATTTCTGAATAGCTTCGAGGGCGATTGTCCGCAGTCTGTTAAGTTCTCCTGCCTGCAGCGGATTGGCCAGTGCGGGCGGCTGGAGCGGCGGTAATGGTGTCGGTGGTTCGATTTCCGTAGTCGGCTGGGCCCATGCTGTCTCTGTCGAAGGATAAGTGTGCGGCACGGCTGTACTAAATGTGCTCAGGTAGACTGCTGCTAGTACAACTCTGGCCGTTTCACGATTGCGCAGGTCCATCCTCATCCCCTTTGCGGCGGCTCCCAAGTTATCCGCACTATGCTCCGATCGAGGAAAAGGTGCCAGGAACCTTTCCGCTCTTTACGCGGATGGGTGCGCCCAGCGTGATGCAATCGTGGGAAAATGAAAGGAACCGATTGTTCAGGCGAGTCTGAGGCGCCATCCGTGGCATCTCCTTGTCGTGCATTCGACCGATCCAACCGTGGACTTATGCACCGATTGCTGGTTGGTGCCCTCTAGCTAGGCTTCCAACAAGAATTTCTCAATACCTCTTTAGTTGCACATACATGGATGATGTGGCTCATGATTATGTCCACTACAACCTGCAGTAGCGCTCATTCTTCGAATAGGACGCTTCTTCCTACTTAAGCCAATCCGAAACCCTTCCGATAGATATCTATCTGTCTGAGGGGAGGGGCCGGTGGCTGTTGGTTTTCGTATTCTGTGCGTGCTCATCTTTATTGCGTCGCTTAGTAGTTGTCTGAGCGTTGGCCTTCACGATGCCCCTCTCGGAACAGCTCTCCCACTTGCGTCTGCTTCGATCGCTTCCAGTTCTCACGCTCCTCTGTTCTTTCATGGGGAAATCTTTCAACCGGCTCTTGGTCATTCAGGCGCTAAAAGTTCAGATGCCTTCTTATTGCTCCCCGCAGGAAGCGAATTATCGGCTTCGTCGATTACACTCTCGACGAACGCGGACGGATCTGTCTCCCTTCACACGAATGGTGGCTCCGTTTCCACGCTGCGCGGCCTCGACCCCGCCCTCGTGAATCCTGATCTGTTGCCATTCCTTTTTCCGTCCTGCGATGTTCCCGCCGTTCTTCTCGGTGTTGCTCGCTGATCCCATTTATCGAGAGCCATCCGCCCGCTCTTGCTCGTGAAGCTCTTCTATTAGTGCTCCCAGTTCCCGCGAGATATCGGCTCTCCCGTGGCTTGAGTGGGTGTGGCTCCCACGACTGTTGTCCTCTGTCTATCTGAGCGAGTGGAGTTGATGTCTCGTGGAATGATTGCTTGGTTCGGCCCAGCGCATCGCAACAATCTTGGTTTGAGGGAGAAGAATCGTCCGTTGCTTCTATGCTCTTTCATTGATTGACTGAGCCTTTCCTCAGGAGGAAATCAACAAAAAGAAGGAGTGCCAGTTTCGGCGGTCACTGAAGCGACACTCCTGTTCGATTCTCGTTTCGCGCCTTTCTGACAAGGAGTATCGCAATGGATGTGCCAGCAGCAGTTAGAGCCTCCTGTAAGAAGCCTTTCGTGAATGTATTCGAAATGGCAGGTTTTTCCTGATTTCAAATGAATAGACGCCGGTATGGAATGCCCCATAGATGCCCCTGACGGATTCTGGCTGAATCTAATTGGATTGAGGGAGAATCCAATTGGATTCAGAGCGCGACTCTATTGAAGAGTCATGGGTGTACTGCGGCGCGAGGATCGTTCACCTGGTGCGGTGAGAAGTCTGGTTTATCGCTCGGTATTCCTGTCGTGATACTCCTGAAGGGTCTCGATATCGGAGGAGGAGACCGTTCTTGGTGGCGTGGCCGGCGTCGGTGAAGGCTCGTTGCCCGAGTCCTGCTGTTTCCTGAGTGTGAAGAGATGGACGGCGGTTCGGACTTTTTGCAGCATCGTGTCCCGTGACACGGGCTTGCGCATCCAGTCGCTCACACCGTCTTGAAGAATCCCTTGGAGGAAGGCTGTGTCGTCGGTCCCGCTGTAGACGATGATGGGGATCGCCGGATGATCTTTCCGGAGATAATGGATGAGGTCCATTCCGCTTCCGTTTGCCATAGCCAGGTCGCAGATCACGGTGCACACGGCGCTTGCCAGTACCGGCTGATCTAACAGTTTCTTCGCGCTGGTGCCATCAGGGGCGAGCCAGACTTCATAGCCCTGTCGGCTCAACGTGAGGAGCGTGGTTTCTCGAAGGTCGTCATTATCATCGACCACCAAAATTACTCCGTGCATCGCTCTGCCTCCCTGTTCGATCCGCGGCCAACGGTTGATCTGGTCTATCTGGTTTATCTCGTTGTCTCGTGTTTTTGTTTAATCGGGCCAACCGAATACACTCGTGAATCCAGGTGAACCAGACATACGCAAAGAAGGGCCGCGTTTTCGTGGTTGTTGAAAACGCGGCCCATTGGGGAGACCTGTAGCCGGCCGCTGTGCTCTGGGTGAGAGGACTCAACACCTGAGGGGGCATCGGGCTGTTGTCGGTTGGCAGCCAGATGAAGGGTGGGCCGGATCCACGTCTCGCCATTGTTCGGGGTTGCGTTATGGCTGCTAGAAGTTCTTGTTTCATGTCTATGCTCAGTACCCTGCGAGATTACGTCTTGCTTCGTTTTTCCTGTGACTGGAACTTGAGAAGCTATTTCTCGCAGGATGCTCAAAATGTCCGTCCAGCAAGGCCGCAGCGAGTGAAGGGCCGAAGGCGTACCCTTGTGGTACGTTGAGGGCCTGAGCGATGCGAGAATGCCGCTGGATGGCATTTTCAGCATCCTGCTAATCCTCCCAGATCCAGGTCACAACCAGATAGATCACGGCAGCCATGAGGGTGTTGGAGACGATTAATGTTGCGGCAAAGTCCATCTCGATTCCCTCCTTGTTCGGATGTCCTACGTGCATTCTTTCTTGTTGGTCCTCTTGAGCAAGTGATATGCCAGATTGATTGCGCATAGGATCATCGAACTGTTTGTCCTAACCAGCTGTTTTCTTGATGTGAAAAGTATGCGATCGGAATGGTGAGGTCGCACTGTTGATGAGACTCTTCGTGAAGGAGTGAATCTCTTTTGATTGAAGTGGAATCGGATTAGGTGCAGCAGACAGCCGAGGGGCACGACTAGTGCGACAGGCGCGACGAGCAAGCCATGATTCCGCTGATCTCGCTTGTCCGGCCTGTGTTGTTCAGTTATTCTCCGGGCATCATTTGATTGACTATTGACGTAGGAGTGGAGTCTCGATGGATTGTCTGTTCGTTCGACATGGGATCGCGGTTGAGCGAGAGGAATGGAACGGGAAGGATGTCGATCGCCCCCTGACGGAGGAGGGTGTGCGACGAGTTCGTCAAGTCGCTGCTGGGTTGCGCCGACTGGCGGTACGTCCGACGGTGATCTACGCGAGTCCTGCGAGACGTGCGGTCGACACGGCGCAGTTGCTGCACGACCTCTTAGCGAGGCCCTCGCGCATGGAATTACGCGATGAACTCTTGCCTGAGGCGTCGCCGACAGACCTGCTCCACCTGCTGAGAAGTTGCTCATCGGAGTCCTGCGTCATCTGCGTGGGGCATGAACCGCAGTTGGGCCTGACGGCCGGTGTCCTTCTCTCCGGGCGAACTTCCGAATCGTTTCCTTTGAAGAAAGCCGGGGCCTGTCTGATCGAGCTGTTCGCCCCTGTGAAGCCGGGACGAGGAGCACTTCGTTGGTGGCTGACGCCCGGTCAATTGAGGGCGATGGGAGGGCTCAAGACCAAAGGCTGACGGGGATGGATTATATGGTTGGTTTTGTTCAACCAAACAACGTTCTTCTTAGGCCGGATGGATCAGGTGGTCGGATGGTAGTTTAGGACTTCGTAGTCTTGTCGTCAGCAGCGGCTGAATCTTGTTGCGCAGTTCCTCCTGAATCTCATCCGGCGATTGTCTGGCATCGATCACTTCGAAGTGAAACTCTTCCGCCATCTTGTCGAACTCCTTGATCAGGAGAGACTGATACTTCTTGAAGCTATCGTAGAGATCGTTGCCCAGCCGGAGGTCCATTCCCGATTCCCAGAAGTTCATGCCTTTGGTTTCGATGACGCGCAGCACGAGTGTTTCGACGTCGATCCGCATATAACAGACGAGATCGGGAACTAAGGCAAACCCAAAGACGTCTCTGGCCCATTGGCGGTTCCCGCTGCGTACAAAGTCTCGCGCGAGGGCGGTGTAGATATACCGGTCGGCCAGGACGATGAAGCCCGAGCGAAGCGCGGGAATGATTTCGTGTTCTAAGCGGTCCGCGAAGTCGGTGGCGTAGAGCAGACTGAACGACCATCGGTCGAGAATATTGCCTTCTTTGGCCATTTCGATCGTTTTGGACATGAGGTTGGAACGGGTCCAGCCGGTCGTGATCACGCCATAGCCCTGCACCTCCAGCCATTCCTGCAGCATCTCGATGTGCGTGGAGCGGCCGACGCCGTCGGTACCTTCGATGGCGATGAGTTTCCCTTTGAGGTCACTCGGATTTAGGTACGTCAAACCGTCGCCAAAATACTGTGCGTCGACCATGGGTGCCCCGTCTTGGTTTGTAGTCTGTGAGCGCCTCTCCGACGAGGCGGCGCATGTCGTTCTGCTGGGCTTCGATGTCTTTCGTCGCATCCAACGTGATGAGCTGACATTCATCGACGATCTTCTCGTACTGCGACAGGATGCTCGATTGGAAGAGACGGAAGCTTTCGGTGACGTCCGGGCTCAGGTTCATGTCCATGCCGGCTTCGTAGTATTTGAATTGTCCGCGCGTGCCGCCGAGGAGCCGCGTGATAGCGACTTCGATCGGCACTTTGAAATAGAAGGCCATGTCCGGGGTAATCGCGAAACTGTAGAGCTTACGAATCCATTCGGGTGACACGCCGCGGACTACGTCACGCGCGAAGGCGGTATACATATAACGGTCGGCCAGGACGATCATGCCGGCTTTGAGCGGGGGCAAGATGTCGTGGTATAGACGGCTGGCAAAGTCGGTTGCGTGCAGCAAGCTGAACGTGGTCGGCGTCAGGCTTTTGTTCTTTTTGCCCCGCTTGGTCGTGTCCTTGACGAGTTCCGAGGAGTTCCACTCCGTGAAGAAGACTTTGTGGCCTTTCGACTCCAGCCACTTATGCAGCAGGAGGAGTTGTGTGCTCTTGCCGGAACCGTCGATGCCCTCGACGATGATAAGTTTGCCCGGGTAGGGATGGGGCGTCATCAGTGGAGGTGGTTGGTTGCTCATTCTGCATCGTCCTGTGCCATGACGGAAAACTTCAGGCGGCGGCGGAATACACGTTCAAATAGATCCGCTCGCCCTGCTGCGGCCCAGGTTTCTAGTTCCGCATCGCCTGTGACATGGAGGTGAATCGTCAGGGTGGCGGTGGTGTATTTGACATCCAGGGTACGGACGACCGAGAAATGCGTTCGGTCCAAGCCATCGGCGATTCGAAGCAGCGCGGACAGGATTCGCACGATGCGTTTGTGTTTGGGGGAGAGGTTGCCGAAGCCCTCGTGCTTCAAGAGTGGGATGGCTCGCCGGTGGTAGCGTGCCACATTAGCCACCACCTGGATTTCCTCGCCGGACAATCCTCCGAGGTCGCTGTTGGTGATCAGGTAGTAGGCATGTTTATGGTGCTGGCGCTCATTGATGAGGTAGCCGACGTCGTGCAGAATCGCGGCATATTCCAGCCAGTTTCGCTCAGTGGGTCCCAAGCGATGGAGGCGGGTCGTCTGATCGAAGAGGCGTAGGGCTAAGCTGGCGACATGCAGGCTATGGGTTTCAGGAGCCTGGCAGCGGCGGGCCAAGGCGATGACGTTACGCCGCCGCAAGTCGGGGATTTCGGCTTCGGCTTTGAGTCGCTCGCGATGGCGCTGGATAAAATCGTAAATGATGCCTTCTCGGATCGCCTTGTCGCAGAGGATGAGTTCATCTCGCCCTGAGAGCTCCATGAGACGGCGCAGGACGATCGTGGCAGGCAGGAGGGTGTCGACGCGTTTGGGGTCGAGCCCGGGGATTGCCAGTCTGGCTTTGATGGTCGATTGACGGAGTGCCTGCTCGATTTCTTTGACGTCTTTGAGTGACACCGTGGCGAGATTGATTTGGGGAAGCGGGCGATTCGTTCGGCGCAGATGAATAACTTCCGCCAAATTGCCGGCCATGCCGGAGGTGGCGATCAACGAGTCGAATCGCTTCGTCTTGAACGAGTCGAGCGCAGCCTTCAACTGGGTTGTCACAGTGTCTTCGAGGGAACGGAGCATCCCCTCGGAGGGTGGTGTGCGCTTGAGGAATTCATCCGCCAGCCGAATGGCACCGAGTTTGAGGCTCTTGGCATGCAGGAGCTGGTCCCGATTGCCGACCATGAGCTCGACCGATCCTCCGCCGATATCCACCGACAGCGTTGGCTGCTCGGTCATGGGGACGTTATTTTTGACGCCCAGGAAGATTAGTCTGGCTTCTTCTGTGCCGCTGATGACGCGAACGGTCAGCCCTGTCTGTTCGGCGACGAGATCGATAAAGTCTCCCCCGTTTTTGGCCTCACGCACGGCGCTGGTGGCCACGGCAATCATGCGATCGTAGCCTTTATTTTTGGCGAGGGTGACGAGATGGCGAATGACGTCGAGTCCACGGGTGACGGCCACGTCTGACAGGCGATGGGTCGAGAAGGCGCCATCTCCGAGTCTCGTCATGTCTTTGAAGCGATCGAGGATTTTGTAGCTGGCGTCCGGCTGGATCTCTGCCAGCACCATATGGATGGAGTTCGTTCCGATGTCGATGACGGCAATCTTTGCCATGATAAATAATATCAGTAAAACAAGTATTTACGGAGCAAACATGAATGTGTTCACGATGTTGATGTTTTGATATTCCATGCGCACTGGTCTGTATTCATTACACCGGCTAGACGGAAATCTCTTCGCCAATGCAATGAGTAGGGCAGGGTCTGCAAGGGCGTCAGAAACCATAATGAACTGGCAGTGGCCTGTCAAGGTTGTGAGGGTTAATTCTTGGTTACATCCTGGTGCGCTGCCCTCTCTCGGGCCGTCATGGTACTCTCGCCTGTCTTGTTTGACTGGTTCATCAGTTAGCTTTGTTCAGCCAAATAACCAGACAAACCAGATCAACCGGAGAAACCAGATGAACCAAATCAACCAGATGACTGTTGTTGTGACCGGTGCTTCGACCGGCATCGGTGCGGCTTGTGCTCTCGATTGCGCTAGTCGTGGGATGACGGTATTTGCCGGAGTGCGCGATCCTCGGGCAGGGGAGGCGTTGGTTGCGAAGGTTGGCCCGTCACTTGTCCCGATCCTACTCGATGTCACAGACGAGCCGTCGATCGCACGATCTCTTGAAGTGGTGCAGCGGATTGTCGGCGAGGCTGGTCTTGGTGGACTCGTCAATAATGCCGGGATCGTTGTCGGGAGTCCGCTCGAAGTGATTCCTCTCTCGCAACTCCGGACGCAGCTTGAGGTTAACGTGATCGGGCAGATCGCCGTGACACAGGCGTTCCTCCCGTTGCTCCGACTGGGCCATGGCCGAATCGTGAACATGGGGTCGATTGCCGGTTGCGGCACCATTCCTTTGTTGGGTCCCTATTCGGCCTCGAAGTATGCGCTCGAGGCGCTGACGGACGCGTTACGAATGGAGCTGCAACCCTGGGGAATCCAGGTGTCGATTATCGAACCGGGAGCCATTGCCACACCCATATGGGAGAAATCAGGCAAGGCAGCACAGGAGCTTGAAGCCTTGGCGGGCGATGAGGCTAAGGCTCTCTATGGTGAGGCGGTGAGTCGAGTTCGTGAAGCGGTTGCCCAGTCTGCTGAGCGGGCGATCTCACCGGATGCGGTGGTTCGAGCGGTGCATCATGCGCTGACGGCCGCTTGCCCGAAAACCCGTTATCTCGTGGGGAACGATGCCAAGTTACGAGCTTGGATGGTGAAGTGGTTGCCGGATCGCATGCAAGATACCTTGCTGACCCTGGCACTAAACTATCCGCGCAAAGGTTCAGCCCGAAGAGGGTAGGAGACGAGGTGATGTGGAACGAGACGGGGAGGCGCTGTTAGCCGACCAGATCGGGGTTGAGCCGATTCATGGGCTTGATCGAGAGCGCTTTGATTTCATTGTAAATGATCGTGCGGCCTGCCTGGCGAAGGCGTGAGAAAACTCCTTCAACAATCACTTGGTCGCCTTCCCGAACTTCGATCTGTCCGAGGCTGATGACCTTCAGCGTGCCGGCCTGATCTTTCAAGAGAAATCCGTAGGCCGGCTGGCCTTGCCGATTCGTCGCGAGCTGGACGTTGGTGACCTGTCCGGTGACTACGACTTCCTGGCGGTCATACTGTTCTGGATGGGTGAGCAGCTCAGCGATTTCTAGAAGATTGGAGGCCTGGACCAGCAATGGGAGCGAGATGAGTGAGAGTAAAGCGGCTAGCAGAACCAGGGCACATGAGGCTCTGCTGCTTCGACGCGCTGTGTGATGGCTCAACAGTGTGACCATGATGTGGCTGTATTATACCTCACCGGGAACAAAGCGCAATCGTTACCACTTATCGGAGGCTCTGCCGGTTGCATCCTCGCCGCGCATACTATTGAGGATCTGAGCCTGCATTTCGCTCAATTCTTTCACGGCAGGTTCGGAAGAACCTTCCAGTGCGCCCGCTTCGAGCTTCTGCCTTGGTGCGGTCCGCTTGAGTAATTCTTCGTCCAGCGCCTCACGCGAGGTGTCCATGTCGTTGAGGATAGCGATGAGCCGCTGCAGCCCGAACAGGTTTCTGGTGATTTCCGAATGCATAGCGTTGGAGCTGGCTCCGAAGACGAGCGAGGTCCAGAATTTGACTTCGCTTTCTTCCGCCAGGCTGCCCCAGACCATCAAGGTCAATTTGTCGATAAGCGCGGACTCGGTCTTTTCCAATCCGTCGTAGGTCGAGAGCGAACGTTCAATCGGCTGTTCGGCCAGCACGGTGAAGGTTTCTTTCCATAAGTCCAAAGGCGACGTCGTTGCGGCTGCGTCAGGCGCACTGGCCCGTAACGCCATCTGGAGCGCCTGCAGATATTGCGTGAGGTACTTCACTTTGCGGGCTGCAAGACTGCCGGCCGGGATGCCCCATACGTGGCCGATTTCGTGGTCCTGCAGCGGCGCATAGATGGCGGTCTGCCGCTCGCGTTCCGCCAGGTTGAGTCGCTTGTGGTATTTCTCAGCCATGCGGAGTTGGGTTTGGTATTCGATGCTCAGCCGCTGCTGTTGATATTCTTCAGCCGTGATCTCATCGGCGTCCCACCGTTGCTCCAGCTGGCGGATTGCGGGCCTCGGCAGCACGGTTCTGGCGGAGGCCTGCAAGGCGTCGAGCGTTTCGGCGGAGACGGAGAATCGCTCGGTCAGGATGGTGCAGGCGCGGGCAGCGAGGTCTTCACGGAGGCGCGCGAGTCTCCCGAGAGATTCGCATTGCAGCCAGGTTCGCTCTCGCTTGAGTCGCACCTGTCGGCGGTATTGGTCGCGCCGATCCGTCACGGCCTTAATGGCTTCTTTCGTCATGTTGGTATTCGTGGGTTTGGTCCCGGCGACGCAGCGAGGGTCCGGCCGGTCTGCCACGATGTAGAGAATTTCTTCGTCCGTCACGTCGAAGTGCTGGAGCATGATCAGGCGGAGCATGATCCGGCCTTGCATCGGCATGGCATCGATGACGGATCGGATGATGTCAGCGGTCAGAAGGGAAGCTGGTGAAGCGGTGGTGGTCATTGGAGCCCCTATGCGGTTCCGGAATGGCGCGATTCCAGATAGAGGGCGACGTATTCGCGAATCTCTTGAATGGTCCCGCTGACGAACATGTCCCGTGGGATTTCTACGCGCGTGAGGGTAGCCGGGTCCACCCCGCGTTCAATCGCGTAGTCTTCGTCGATGTATAAGCTCAACGATCCGTCGGGAAATCGGATTGCGTACAGTGCGTTATTGTCAGCCATGGCTCGTGTCGAGGCGCTATTCCTCTAATGTCCGCCTCTCATTCGATAGAGGTATCATACGGGTGAATCGGCTGTCAAAGTGGTGAGTCCGCAGCAGAATGCTGAAACAGCCTGCCAGCTTCATTCTCGCCTCATCGAAATCCTCAACGGGGACCCGGCCGCCTCACCACTCGGCGGCGCGCACAAACGTGGTGCTCCTTATTCGTCGCACCGTGCGCCCCAGTGGGTACGCCTCCGGTGCGTTCGTCGGCTGCGGCCTTGCTGGACGAACTGTTTGAGCATTCTGTCGGGATGCCTCCCCCTCTTGTCTAAGCGTAGGGAAGCTCTCTCAAAAAACACGGCCTTCGATCGTGAGACCGAAGGCCGTGTTCAAAGCTTCTCTGTTATGCGGTCTTAGCCGCCGAGTGTGTCGAGCGTTTCCTTGAGAGTCTTGCGAATACAGGTGAAGATCGGTGTATCGCGCAACGTGTAGCGTGAGCCTTCGGTTTCGCGGAGTGCCATCACGAGGTCCAGGAAGTCTTCTGGCTTATCGCTTTCAAACGCCACCACCCATTCCTGGTCGTCCAATCCGAACGAGTAGGTCGTGTTCAGCTTCACTGAGG
Organism: Nitrospirota bacterium; assembly: GCA_030645475.1. Lineage (NCBI taxonomy): Bacteria > Pseudomonadati > Nitrospirota > Nitrospirota bacterium. The sequence goes on along the minus strand of JAUSMA010000068.1, from coordinate 87,478 downwards.
GGAAGCGATGGCCGACTTCGATGTGCTCGTCCATCATGCCCTGTCGCGCAGCCTTCGTCAGCAGGAACCATTCGCGCGTCTTGAGGAACGGGTAGACGAAAATGTACTTGGCTTTACCTGGCACGACGGTGAGGCGCTTGCTCTCTTGGTTCTCGTGGGTGTGGTGATCCACATAGACCGAACGTTTGGTGATCGCGAGATAGGAATAGGGAGTGGTGAGGTACTGTCCCAAACCAGAGGCCAAGATCTTCGTGGTCATATCCTGGAAAAGTTCCAGCTCATAGCTGATCCGCCACAACATGATGTCGCAATCGCCCCTGATGCCGATCGAGGAGTAGGCCACCACGAGTACTCTGCCGGCGTATTCTTCGACTGCGCGCTGGAATTCCTCTTTGCCTTTCGTCCGCTCACTCTCGGGAAGGCGTCGCCAGGCCGGGTCGATTTTGTAGAAGGCGAAGTTGACATACTGGCGTTTGGGTGCTGGGGGTGCGGTGGGCGCCGGGGTTTGTTCAGGGGTCGACATTGAAACTCCTCCGTATAACTTCTTGAAAAGGCACGCTAAGTAGCGGCTCGGTTGTTTATCACTTCATCTTTGCGGTTGTCAACCGACGGCAGCTCGTTTGGGCCATTCGTTGACAGGCGAAAAGTGATCTGGTACTGGCATGCCCATGTGGATTGTATCGGTCTATGGGATGAGGACTTTGCTCCTATGTGGGGGCCTTGTCGTATTGAGTTGTGTCTCGCCTGTGACTGCCCATGCCATTGAGGTGCATCCCACTGCGGAGCAGATTCAGGCGGCACTCGATCAGGGAAAAGAGGCGGCGCAGAAGGGAAGCCCTCCCGATACATTCTATGTTCGATTCGGCGCGATCGATGAACTCCATCCAAGCGGGTTTTTGATTACGAAACTCGGTGGTCTGTCGGTCATGGCGACACATATGGCTCTACGGGGGATTCAGTCGAGCGAGACCGATGTGATGCAGGTGCTGGAGGGCCAGACCATGCTGGTCAGTATCGTCATTTTCGGGAACGCCCCCAACTTCGCGGTGGACAGTTATATGGTGTTCGATCAGGGAGGAAAAACCATCAAGCCTCTGACCATCCGCTTCGATGGGTTTGCCAATCGCAGTGCTGCCTGGCCGGAAAGCCCGCGATTCAAAGCGAAAGTCATCGCGTCATTCAACTATGCTGACTTCGATCCGAATGCCAAAACGACCATCACGGTTTTTCCGGCGAACGGGGGAGAGTCGAGTTTTAGTCTGGATTTTTCCGAGATCCAGTAACGGGATGCTGGAAAAGGGACGGGGTAGCTGGAACGATCCCTGTGCTCGCGCAACGCGCGGCTTCAGAAGGCCCTCGTTGGACGCGCTCAGTAGGGATCATCCCAGCCACTCCTTATGTAGAGTGATAGTTTGCTACGGCCCGTTTAAATATTCGGTCTACCCTGAATATCTCTTCTCCTATGGCTAAGTTACATGTAATTCCTTCGCTTGATGCAGAAACAATCGCGATCGGCACTGAGCTGTTGATCGGGGGCCGATCCGATTCCAATTCTCTATTCCTTGCGGATCAGCTTGGCCAATTGGGTATTGCCGTTCGCTTCAAATCGGTCGTCGGCGATGAGCGGCAGGATATTGTTTCGGCCATTCACACGGCCGTGAAGCGAGCACAGGTCATCATTATGACCGGCGGGCTTGGCCCTACCGTGGATGATTGCACAAGAGAGGCGGTGGCCCAGGCGACAGGACGGCGGCTTGGTCGTCGCAAGGAGGCGTTGGAAGGTCTGACGGCTCGACTCGCACAATGGGGTCGTGTACCGAACAGCGCACAGTTGCGCCAGGCTCTGATTCCGTCCGGTGCGACCGTGCTGAAGAATCCGGTTGGCTCTGCGGCGGGATTTTCTCTGATCTGGAAGAAGGCATCTATCATCTCCTTGCCTGGCGTGCCGCGTGAGATGGAGGAGATGATGCTGCAGGAAGTTGTGCCGTTGCTGCGCGCAGCCGGTGCATCATCAGGCCTGCCTCCACGTACCCCGATCATTCGTCAGGTATTTCATACGTTCGGCCTAGCAGAGGCGGACGTCGATGCCACACTCAAAGGGCTTATTCCGAAAGGAACGCCCGTTGATCTGGGGTTGCTTGCATCGCCGATGGGAGTGTTGGTTTCGCTGACGACGAAGGGGAACCAATCTGCCCCGAAGAAGCATCAGGATCTGCTCCAGCAGCTGGCGAACGATGTTCGGGCACGACTCAGTAACTGGCTCTTCGCCGAAGGGCGCGACACGATGGAAGAGGTCGTCGGGCGGGAACTCGCCAGACAAGGGCTCATGGTGGCGATTGCGGAGTCTTGCACCGGTGGATTGATCGGTCATCGTCTGACACAAGTGGCCGGTTCATCTGCCTATCTGGATCGTGGAGCGGTCTGTTACAGCAATCGAGCAAAGACGGAGATGTTGGGCGTGCCAGCGGATCTGATCGTGAAACATGGCGCGGTCAGCCAGGAAGTCGCCGCCTCCATGGCGAAGGGCATTCGCGAGCGCGCCAATGTGTCGGTGGGACTGAGCGTGACCGGTATCGCCGGGCCGGGCGGCGGGACCGAGACCAAGCCGGTTGGTTTGGTCTATATCGGGCTGAATGATGGAACCGGCCGGCCGATTACACAAGAGTTTCGATTTCACGGTGATCGGACGGTCATCAAGCAACGATCCTCGCAAGCCGCATTGAATCTCCTTCGCCGCTGGTTGCTCGATCAGGGGTCGAAGTGATCCGGGCCTTCCTTGCCGTAGAACTATCTCAAGAGCTGCGTGCTGAGCTTGCCACCATCCAGCAGGAATTGAAGCGTAGAATTGAACCGGAGATCAAGCGTGGCACGCGCATCTCCTGGGCGCGGCCGGCTTCGATCCATCTGACGCTCAAGTTTCTCGGTGATATGGATGAGCAGGTCATTGATCCGTTGCGCGGCGCGATTGAAACATCGATCGAACGGCAGGCGGCTGTGACTGTGCCGCTTGAGCGACTCGGTGTGTTTCCCAATCCGCAGAGTCCGAGGCTGTTGTGGGTCGGACCGTCAGAGCATTGGGAGAGGGGTGAGGAGGCGAAGCGAGTCGTTGAGATTCGTGGCGCAATTGAACAGTCCTGTGAAGGCTTCGGTTTTCTTCGCGAGCCGAGACCCTTCAGTCCTCATTTGACCTTGGCACGAATCAAGATGGGGGAACGGCACGTCGGAGTTGCGCTTGCCAAAAGCGGAGTGCTGGATCGCCAGTTTTCATTGGGTTCCCTGGCGATAGCGTCGGTTGTGCTGATGCAGAGTGAATTGAAGTCGACTGGTTCGGTCTACACGAAGCTGTGGGACGTGCGGTTGCGGGGTTAATCGTCCGCTGTGGTGACTGGCGGAGAGTGGCGGATTTCATCGGATAGACCTCGAAGGGCCACTGTCACATTGCGAAAGGTGCGATTAAGGTTCGTCATCACCTCAGTCTCCTGTTCTCCCCAAGCCCAGAACGATAACATCAGTTGCTGACCCCGCTGCCGTTCCGGCGGCCCCGGCAGGGTCGTAAATCTGACCGACATAATCGTGGCGCCGATGGCGCCTCCTTCGAATGCGGGATCGGTTTGATCCAAGGCGTGCGCAGCGGCGGTGGTCAACCAATGTATCTGCTTTGGAGAGGTATTTAATGCAAGGTTCCGGTAGAGCATCATCAGGCGACCGGAACATTGCAGACGCTTGGAGGTCTGGGCATTCAATGCCGCGCCGCTAAAGGCACAGTCATTGGACTCAAAGACCGACTCGGGGCCATTGAGCCATTCAAGGAGTCGATAGAAGGTCTCGGTTGCAGGGTACGCGCTCCATTCCTGCATATCTTCAATCGAGGACCGGATGAGTTCCGGGCTGCGTCTAAAATTATAATACCGATGTGCCGGATTGGATTCACTATCGACCCAAGGGTGTGACCGAGGGCTCATGGAATCTGGGTCGCTGTGTTCGTAGATCTTCATCGTCCATTCAACGCCATAGGTAGTTGGCCGAGGCTGACAGGTATGCTGGGACTTGGGGGACAGCATAGCAGTAAGTCATCCAGGATAGATCAATTCCGGCAGCATTCGGTCGGTAACGGAGGCGGTGAACTTGAGATAGCTAGGAGGACGTCAGGATGTGAGGCGGGCACATTGCTGAGGGCGTCTCGTTCAATGTTGCGGGGGCTGTTCACGCATCGTCCGGCAGAAGAGTTCGGTGAGCGTCGGATCGAAGGCTGTGCCGGCTTGCTGTTCGATCTGTTCTAAGGCTTCATGGACAGGAAGCGAGGCTCGTCCTGGCTTTTCGGCAGTGAGGTCGTCGAAGGCCTGGGCGATGCCGACAATGCGAGCGAGCAGGGGCGTGCCTTCTTCGCGCAGGCCGAATGGGTATCCCGTTCCGTCCCATCGTTCGTGATGGAGGGCGATAATCTGTACGGCATCCGGTGACAGTCCCATCGCGCGGCCCATTCTGGCGCCCAGGTCGGGCCGATGGACTTGCGGGTCTGATTCGATGCTCAGCACGTGACTGACGGGGGCGCTGATCAAATCGAGATCATGTACGAGCGCACCGAGTGCGAGCGACTGTTGTTCGGCAATGGGAAGGCTCAGTCGATTGGCCACCAGCGTCGAATAAAAGCTCACGCGGCTTCCATGGTTGAGCAGGTGGCGGTCCTTGGCTTCCAAGAGGTCGGAGATCAGGGGGACCAAGGGCGAGGTCTCATCGCTATGCGACGAGGACAGTGATCCTGTGCGGTTCATGGCGGTGTAGTCCTCGACGAGGGCCTGCCAGGCTTTGGTACAGGCAGGCTCCGGGCCCCAGAGGGTGGTCGAGTTAGTGAGGACCGGGCGCAGTTGATCCAGCCTTTGTTTCTTTTGGGCGGTCTGTAATGAAATTGCCAATAACTCAGAGGCATTGAACGGTTTTAGGAGGAAGCCCGCCGCGCCATGGCGGATGCAGTCCATGGCCGATTGTAGACTGCCGTAGGCCGTCACCATGATGACTTCGATCTCGGCATGCTCGCGTTTGATGTCCGTCAAGAGGTCCGACCCTGAACGATCGGGTAATTTCAAGTCCAGCGTGACGAGGTCGACGCCGTGATCGTTCAGCACTGCCAGGGCTGCCCGTGCATTGTCCGCAGTGAGAATGTGGAAGTCTTGTTTGAGTATCTGTGTGAGGGCTGCGCGGGGGGCGGCCTCATCGTCGACGATCAAGACCGTCGGTTTATGGTCGGTGGTATCGGGAACAAGAGTCGAAGGCATAGGGTCACTTGTAGCGTCATCTTCATCGTCCGTCAATGAAATCGAGTAAATAGGTGGAGGCTTCCCGTCTTTACGGCCTATTTGTCCGGAGTTTCTCTGCTAGGTTTCCGTCTCTCAACTTGGGTATAATGCCCCCGATCTCTCTATTACCAGAGGAGTACCTATGGCTGAAAAAGACGACAAGAAGCGTGCGCTGGATCTCGCCCTGTCCCAAATTGAGAAACAATATGGGAAGGGGGCGATCATGAAGCTGGGAGGCGCGGATGCCCCGGTGGATATTCCCGCGATTTCGACCGGATCCCTCGGACTCGATATTGCCCTGGGCGTCGGCGGGGTTCCCCGCGGCCGGGTAATCGAGATTTTCGGTCCTGAGTCCTCGGGTAAAACGACGCTCACGCTGCATGTGATTGCGGAAGCACAGAAGGCCGGCGGGACAGCGGCCTTTATCGATGCGGAGCATGCGCTGGATTTGGGTTATGCCAAGAAGCTGGGCGTGCAGGTGGACGATCTCTTGGTGTCGCAGCCCGATACCGGCGAACAAGCGTTGGAAATTGCCGAGACACTCGTCCGGAGCGGCGCGATCGATGTCATTGTAGTGGACTCTGTTGCGGCCCTCGTCCCGAGAGCCGAAATCGAAGGCGAAATGGGCGATGCCCATATGGGGCTGCAAGCGAGGCTCATGTCGCAGGCGCTTCGTAAATTGACGGCGGCCATTTCCAAGTCGCAGACGACCCTGATCTTTATCAATCAGATCAGGATGAAGATCGGTGTGATGTTCGGCAATCCGGAGACGACCACGGGCGGCAACGCGCTCAAGTTCTACTCGTCCGTGCGTCTGGATATCCGGCGCATCGAGTCGATTAAAGAAGGGCAGGAAGTCACCGGCAGCCGCGTGCGTGTGAAGGTGGTGAAGAACAAGATGGCGCCTCCGTTCAAACAGGCGGAATTCGACATCATGTTTGCACAGGGCATTTCGAAAACCGGCGAGTTGGTCGATCTCGGGGTCGAGAAGAAAGTCGTGGAGAAGTCCGGGGCCTGGTATTCCTATCAGGGCGAGCGGCTCGGGCAGGGACGCGATGCGGTTCGGGATTTCCTCCTGAGCAATCAGCCGTTGGCGCGTGAAATTGAGGGGAAGTTGCGTGACATTGCCGGTCTGCCGGGACGTACGCCTGAGAAGCCGGTCGTGCCCGTTAAAGACGAGAAAAAGACCGATGAAAAGCGTGAGGAACGGCGACCGCACAAGGTTGGCGCCTAACAGGCTGCCAGTCGGAGGGTGGTGAGGCGGCAAGGCATCAGCACGGCAGCATCGTCTCCCGATCAGTGGTTGCAACTTGCGGTGCGGGCATTGGCCCGTAGCGATCGTACGACGGCCCAGATCGAACGATTACTCGCGGCGAAGGGGGCAACTCCTTCACAGATACGAGCCGCGGTTCGACGGCTGACATCGTTACGCTATCTCGACGATGCCGCGTTCGCCGTGCGGTGGGTCGATCGGCGACTGGCCCGCATGCCGATGGGCCGTGCACGTCTGCAAGAAGAGCTGCTGGCTACCGGTTGTCCCGAACAAATCGTGCTGGCGACCGTAAGGGCCACTTACCGTAAGGTGAGTGAACAGGATCTGGCCATGCAGGTGGTCACGACGGCTGGCCGGACCAGCTCGACTCAGACGCTGGGTCGAGTCGCGAGACTGTTGAGCCAGCGTGGCTTTGACGAAGAGACGATTGAGACAGTGATGGGGCCTCTGATGCGAGAGGATACATAGGGTAGCATGAAGAACAGCACTCACGAATTGCGACAGGCCTTCATCCGATATTTCGAACAGCATGGTCATCAGGCCGTGCCGAGTTCTGCCTTGATTCCTCAGGCCGATCCCACGTTGCTCTTTACCAATGCCGGGATGAATCAGTTTAAACGGGTCTTCCTCGGTGAGGAAACGCGTGCCTACAAGCGAGCCGTCACTGTCCAGAAGTGCCTTCGTGCGGGGGGCAAGCATAACGATTTGGAGAATGTCGGCTACACGCGCCGCCACCATACGTTCTTTGAAATGTTGGGGAATTTTTCCTTCGGCGATTACTTCAAGGAAGAGGCCATCTTGTTCGGATGGGAGTTTCTGACCAAGACGGTCGGTCTCGAGAAGGACCGGATGTGGGTCACCGTCTTCCGCGACGACGACGAAGCCGATCTGCTCTGGAAGAAGATCGGTGTGTCGCCCTCCCGCATCGTGCGGTGCGGAGAGAAGGATAACTTCTGGCAGATGGGAGATACTGGCCCCTGTGGACCCTGTTCGGAACTCCATTTCGACCAGGGGCCGTCGGTGCCGGGCGACGATCGTCCTAATGGGGAAGGCGACCGCGTCATCGAGATTTGGAATCTCGTCTTCATGCAGTACAACCGGGATGCGGCTGGTACGCTCCATCCTCTTCCCAAGCCGAGCATCGATACCGGGATGGGGCTCGAACGGCTGGCGGCTGTCGCTCAGGGCAAGTACAGCAACTATGACAGCGATGTGTTCACCCCCTTGCTCGACGCCGTGGCATCCAGAGCCGGGGTTCAGTATGGGGCGCAGGATACAACGGATCGATCGATGCGTGTGGTGGCGGACCATCTTCGCGCGATGACGTTCTTGATGGCCGATGGGGTCTTGCCCTCGAATGAAGGACGCGGCTATGTGTTGCGCCGGATTCTGCGCCGGGCTGCGCGCCATGGACGGCTGCTGGGGATCGTCGAGCCTTTCCTTCACGAATTGACCGCGGCGGTCGTGAGCCAGATGGGTCCGGTCTATTCAGAAATCCGTGGTGCTGCCGCGACGATTGCTGAGGCGACCAGAGGCGAAGAAGAGCGGTTTATCGCGACGCTGGATCAAGGCTTGCCGATTCTGAATGAGTTGATTGCGAAAGCGCGTTCGGCCGGGAGCAAGATTCTTACGGGCTCCGACGTATTCAAGCTCTACGATACCTATGGGTTTCCGATGGACTTGATGGGGGAGGCTTGCCGCGAGCAGGAGATGACGCTCGATGAGGCGGGGTTCGACCAGGCCATCGAGGAGCAGAGGACTCGCGCGCGCAAAACCGGGGGCTTTGAACAAGAAACCACTCGTCCTGCAGTTGCGGAGCTGGCTGGTCGTCTGGGGGCAACCAAGTTTATCGGCTATGACCGGCTGGAAAGCGACAGCGTCGTCCTTGCGATTTTGAAGGGCGACCGGTTGGTCAAAGAAGCGGCGGAGGGCGATGCGGTTGAACTTGTGTTGGATATGACGCCGTTTTATGCGGAAGGCGGTGGACAGGTCGGTGACCGGGGCATGCTGATGGGCCCTGATGGGCAGGTGGAGATTCAGGAAACGACGAGGCCGGTACCGACTGTGATTCTGCATACAGGCATCGTGACGAAGGGGCGGATTCGCGAAGGCGAATCGCTTCATATGACCGTTGATGCGACGACGCGGCAGGCCGCTCAGCGAAACCATACTGCCACCCATTTGCTCCATGCCGCATTGCGCGACTTGCTCGGCCCTCACGTGAAACAGTATGGGTCGCTCGTCGGACCGAATCGCTTGCGATTCGACTTTGCCCATTTCAGGCCGCTGACGACTCGCGATATCGATGAGATCGAACTGGTCGTGAACAACGAGGTGCGAAAGAACGAACGAGTCGCCACCGAGGTGATGAGCATTCAGGATGCGGTCGCCAAGGGCGCGTTGGCCTTCTTCGGCGATAAATATGGGGAACAAGTAAGGGTGGTGACGGTTGAGTCGTTCAGCAAAGAACTCTGCGGCGGCACGCATTGCCGGCAGACGGGAGACATCGGTCTGTTCAGAATTGAGTCAGAGACTGGTGTCGCGGCTGGTGTGCGCCGCATTGAAGCCCAAACCGGGAGCGGGGCGCTCGCGCATATGAAGCGACTGGAAACGGATATTCGGGAACTTGCGGACTTGCTCAAGGTCGGCCAGTCCGAGTTGGTCGCCAAAACCCGTAAGGTCATCACGCAGTTGAAAGATAAAGAACGCGAACTGGAAGAGCTGAAATTGAAAATGGCCAGTGGCTCGGCCGTCGAGTCTGCGGCGAAAACGATCGCTGGTATCCAGGTGCATGTGCAGCGAACGGATGGCCTGGATGTGAACGGGATGCGGGCGTTGGCTGATCAGTTGCGGGACAAGTTGAAGAGTGGTGTCGTGGCTCTCGGCGCCGCGAACGATGGCAAGGTGTCATTACTGGTTGTGGTCACGAAGGATCTGATCGCTCGATTAAAAGCGGGCGACCTCATCAAGGCGATGGCGGCGGAAGTCGGTGGGACCGGCGGCGGCAGGCCTGAGATGGCGCAGGCCGGCGGGAAAGATCCGGCCAAGCTGGATGCGGCGTTGGAAAATGTCTTTGGGCTGGTCGAACGGATGTTGGAGCGGTAGACTGATGGAGGATGGTAAACGAGTGCTCGCGCTCGATTACGGAACGGTGCGGATCGGCGTGGCCCTTAGTGATGAGATGGGCTGGACCGCTCAACCACTGGAGACGCTCACACGGCGTACATTGGATCGGGACATTGCGCATATCGCCTCCCTCGTCGGGACGTATGAAGTCAGGCAAGTGTTGTTGGGCTTTCCCCTTCAGTTGGATGGCCGCGAGGGTCCGGCGATCCAAGCGATGCGAGAGTTTCAGGCCCGGTTAGAAGCGGGCGTATCCGTTCCCGTTATTTTGTGGGACGAACGCTTGACGACGAAGTCGGCGGAAGACCTCTTGATTGCGGCCGATGTCAGCAGGAAGAAGCGGAAGGGTGTGGTGGATCGCATCGCCGCATCGATTCTGCTCCAAAGTTACCTGGCGAGTCTTGAACCGGAACCGAAGAGGGAGCCGGACGCATGGGCGGATGGGGCTTCGGAGCAAGAAACGGTAGAACCACCTCATGAATCTACGGATCGTGCTCGGACTTCTGCTGGTCGTAATGGTCGGACTTGGCGTCGCGGCCTATCAGACGATTCGTTGGGCTGAAGGCCCGATCATTCCTGCGCAGGAGCGCCCTCCTTCAAAAATCATCGTCATTCCGGATGGCTCGACGTTCCAATTTGTGGCGTCGCTGCTCGAGCGAGAACGCTTGATCAGGAGCCATTCCGCCTTTGTGCTCCTGGGAAAATCGCAGTCTGTCGACCGGAAAGTGCATGCGGGCGAGTACGAGCTGAGCCCCGCCATGACGCCGTCCGAGATCCTTTCGAAACTGCTCAGCGGTCAGGTGGTGCTTCACCCGTTTACGATTCCCGAAGGGCTGACTCTCATCCAAATCGCCGACCTGCTCTCGCAGCAGGGCGTGACGGATCGCGCAGAGTTTATCCGGCTTACGAAAGATCGGGCATTCATTGCATCGCTTGGCATTAAGGCCGAGACTTTGGAAGGGTATCTTTACCCCAATACCTATAAGTTTCCTCGCACCGTGAAGACGCGTGAGGTCTTAGTGGCGATGGTTGAGCAGCTACGGCAGGTGGTCGGACCGGATCTTCTTGCGCGGATGCAGGAGCTCAAGATGACGATGCATGAAGTGTTGACGCTTGCGTCCGTCATTGAAAAGGAGACCGGGTCTGGCGGCGAGCGGTCGGAGATCTCGGCGGTGTTTCACAACCGTCTCAAGAAGCATATCCCGTTACAGAGCGATCCGACCGTCATTTATGGCTTGCCGGCATTCGACGGAAACTTGCACAAGAAAGACTTGTCTCATCCCAGTCCCTACAACACCTATCGGGTCCGGGGCCTACCGCCTGGGCCGATCGCCAACCCAGGTATTCAGGCGATTCGTGCGACACTCTATCCGTCCGACTCCCATTCCTTGTATTTTGTGTCGCGGAACGATGGAACCCACCAGTTCTCTGCGACGCTTATCGAGCATAATCAGGCCGTAGAGAAGTATCAAAAGAGGCCGTTTAGACGGGCTTCTCTCCCGCACATGTAATCACTCGTCCTGCTTTCCCAGTCTTTCCCTCTTCATCTCTGACCGAAGACTTGTTATAAGAGTGGCATGATGACAACACAGAATTGGAACCTGCCGGCGTTGATCGACCATACCGTGTTGCGTCCGGACGCAACGAAGGCAGACGTGCTGCGGCTCTGCCAGGAGGCGAGGGAGTTCGGTTTCATCGTGATCTTTGTGCCGCCCTGTTACCTCGATGAGGCGGTCGAGGCAGTGGCCGGTACGACGATTCGCGTCGGGATTCCTGTCGGGTTTCCGCTGGGTGGCCACACGACGGCAACGAAGGTTGCGGAGGCCATTGAAGGCGTCGCACGGGGAGCCACGGTGCTGGATATGGTCATCAACGTGAGCCGGCTCAAGTCCGGTGACTACGATCTTGTCAGGGGAGATATGGCTGAGGTCGTGAAAGCGACCAAGGGGGTTGAGCATAAAGTCATTCTGGAAACCTGCTGCCTGACGCGAGAAGAAAAAATCACAGCCTGCCGTTTGGCTGTTGAAGCAGGGATGGACTACGTGAAGACTTCGACGGGGTTCGCTTCTGCCGGCGCTACGGTGGAGGATGTCAGGCTGATGAAAGATACGGTGGCTGGTCGCGCCAAGGTCAAAGCGTCCGGCGGAATTCGAGATTGGAAGACCACCTTGGCGATGCTGGAGGCTGGCGCAGATCGGATCGGGACCAGCGCGAGCCTTGCGATTGTGGCGGAGTGGTCTGTTTCAAGAGGGAAGGGGTGAGCCATTATGATGGCGCGTAAGGACACCCGGTTTCCGGTCCGGTGCCCTGTCGCCTATGCGTTGGAAGACGCAGCGTATCAAGGAAGGACGTTCAGTTTGTCGCGTGGGGGCTGCGCGATTGAAAGTGACGAGATGGCCTCAGAAGGAGAGACTGTGAGCCTTCAGATCATGGAGCCTGGTTTCTCGGCGGCGATACGTGTGGAGCTCGGAAGGATCTGTTGGGCAACCAGGCGGGAATTTGGAGTTGAGTTTCTGGTCATTCTTAATGACTCGAAAGAATGGTTAAATCACTTTCTTCTTCAAGGTGGCGAAGCAGAGTGCGGTATGAAGATGCCGCCTCTCTCGCCCTACTGTCCCTGAACACCTATGCTATAGTGCGCCCATGATTACTCGCGTCATTGTATTGGTTATTGATGGATTGGGCGTCGGGGCTTTGCCCGATGCGGCGGAGTATGGCGATGCCGGGTCCAATACCTTGGCTCACCTGGCCGATGCCGTGGGGGGACTCAACGTTCCCACGCTCGAAGCGCTCGGGCTTGGCCACATCACGGAGATCAAAGGTGTGCGGGTGATGGGGCAGCCTGAAGGATCGTTCGGTCGGCTGGGGTTTCTCTCCAAGGGCGTAGACTCCATGGTTGGCTATTGGGAAATGGCCGGTCATGTGACAGATGATGCCGGGCCGCTCTATCCCGACGGATTTCCCCCTGACATGGTGTCGGTGATCGAACAGGCCTTTGGCCGTAAGAGCATCGGCAATCGCCGTTCGTCTGGAGCAGCCATGCTGCGCGAATGTGAAGCCGAACATCTGTCGTCTGGCGCATTGATCGTCTGGACAGATGGCCGGCGGACCTGCCATGTGGCGGCGCATGAGAATGCGATGAGGCGGGATGAGTTTTTTCAGCGCTGCCGGGATGCGAGAAAAGTACTCAAGGATCCCTGGGGCGTGTGGCGTGTGTCAGCCCATCCCCTCGTGGGCGATGCCGGTGCGGTGCAGTTCAGCCCACAACCCCGTGAGTTCGTGATTGAGCCACCAGGGACGACCATGTTCGATGTGCTCAACCGTGCCAGCCAGATTCTGGTTGGGGTCGGCAAGGTCGGCGATCTGTTTAGTGGCCGTGGGCTGACTCGTTCCGTTCCCGTTGGGCATTGGACGGCGTTACTTGACGAAGTAACAGGGATGTTGAAAACCGTTCCCCGTGGATTGATTGTTGCCGGTCTTGATGTGCTGGAATCGGATGCGGCGCAGTCGGCCGCGGCCCTCCATGACTTTGATCGACGGCTTTCTGAGTTATTGGAGCAACTTCGTCCAGGCGACCTGCTCGTGCTGACGGGCGATCATGGGCGGGATATCTCAAAGGCGGATCAGGTCCCGACGCGGGAATATGTTCCTCTTTTAGCGACTGGGCCGAAGTTGGCACAGGGTGTCAACCTTGGTATCAGATCGTCTGCTGCCGATTTGGGACATACCATTCTGGAAGCCTTGCAAGGGGATCAACTTCCTGTGGGTGAGAGTTTTCTCGATGCGCTCCGCGCTGGATAGGGCGTGAGTCGTCACACATAAAGGACGCAAGCTGGGTACAGACGATGTCATACGAACGCAAACTGAAGGAATTGCATCTGGAGTTGCCGCTACCGCCGCAACCGTTGGCAACCTATGTCCCGGCAGTCCGGGCCGGAGATCTGTTGTTCTTATCCGGCGTCCTTCCCATGCGAGACGGGCAGTTGGCGTTTTCCGGTAAACTCGGTCGAGATTTGACGGTCGAACAGGGGATGGAAGCGTCCAGGCTCGCGCTCCTGAACGCGCTGGCGATTGCCAAGCAGGAACTCGGGACGTTGGACCGTATTACGCGTATCGTGAAGGTCGTTGGACATGTGGCGTCGGCGGAAGGATTCGTCCAGCAACCCCAAGTTCTCAATGGGGCCTCGGACCTCCTGGTCGCCATCTTTGGAGAGGCTGGTCGTCATGCGCGCGTAGCTGTGGGAGCGGCTGAGTTGCCTCGCGGTGCGGCGGTCGAAATCGAAGTGATTTTCTCCGTCTCCTGATGGTGCGTCAGCACTAGTCAGGAATGCCCAACTGGTACGGGTTTGTCGGCTTGACTCTCCAAAAAACCGCTTGCTATAGTTCATTCAGTTCTTCGTTTTTCGTGGTCACCACGGTGTACCTCTTCTGAGCCTGGCGCGAGGCGTTTTCGTGCCACATGCAGGATGACCGTACCTTTTTCTTGCCTGACAGGAGTCTATCCATGAATGCGTTCGTGACGGGCGTGAGTACGATGACTTTGTGGGCGAGTCTCAGCGTTGCCTCGTTTGCGGCGGCTCCTGCTGCGGTCGAACTCCATCCGTCAACGGCGGTTCCTGGCGCCACCCTGTCGATCGGCGGGACGGGATTCGGTGCATTTCGATCTGTGCAAGTGAATCGCGTAACTGTTGGAGGGATCCCTGCGTTGATTCAGCGATGGGAATCCGATCTGATCGAAGTGAAGGTGCCTTTTCAGGCGCAATCCGGTCCCGTTGAAGTCATGACCGGGAAGAAGAAGTTGTCTGCCGGAATCTTGACAGTGATGCAGCCGACGATTTCCGCAGTGACGCCGGCAGAGATCGAACCAGGCCATACCGTGCAGATCACCGGCGCGCACTTCGGTACCACGGCCGGTCCCCGCGACCCCAATACCATGTTCGGAGTGAATGATGTGATGATCGGCGGTGTCATCGTCAGGCCGCGCCGGTGGAAAGACGAGCTGATCGAAGTCGATGTTCCCACGAACGCGGCGTCGGGCGATGTCGTGGTTCGATTGGCTTCATCCGACCCCTTGCCTGACGGGTCCTGTTGCGCTCCGGTCCAATACAAAGTGAGCAATGCCGTTCCGCTGAAACTGATTCCGAGTATTCGTGTCGATCCTGTGAGCGGGCCGGTCGGGACGAAGGTTGTGTTTTTTGGCCAGAGCTTCGGCGCCACGAAGGCCGCCGGCGATAAGGTCACGTTCGGCGGACACCTGGCCACGATCGCCCAATGGTCCGACACCGCCATCGTCGTGCATCTTCCGATGGATGCCGAGACCGGACCAGTTGTTCTGACCCTGCAGGGGCGTGATCGAACCGTCGGGACCTTTACGGTTCACATGCCGAAAGTCATCGCGGTGACGCCTCCCGCTGCTCCGATCGGTACGCTGCTCAGAATCAGCGGAGAACATTTTGGATTTTACTCAGAAAGTGGATCGACTCCGTATGCCTTTACCGATTTTAATACGGGAGAGAATCGGGTCGACATCGGGGGAGTTCGCGCCGTTATCTATCGCTGGCAAGACGATCGTATCGACGTATGGGTGCCCTTCAGCGCGAAGAGCGGGCCGGTCGTGATTTATCGAGGCGCGACGAAGCCGAACCAGGATGGTTCATGTTGTGCGACGAAGGAAGTCTTGAAGACGGAGGCAGGGGTCTTTACGCTCGTGACGCCGAAGATCGACTCCTTCAGCCCTCAAACTGGCGGACTCGATGAGCTGATTACGATTAAAGGATCCGGATTCGGTTCATTCCTCAAAACGGCTGAGCATGCCTACTTGGGTCTCAACCAGGGGGCCTACAAGCGACGAGAAGATATCGAATTAGGTGAGAACGTCTCGCGGACGGAAGTGTTGTTCAGCAATGTGGCTGCGCAGGTCATGTCCTGGACGGATACGGAGATTGTCGTGCGAGTGCCGCATCGAAATCTGTACGGCCTCGGGAAGCGCAATGAGTTCTTCAATGAGTTGGCGACCGGTCCGCTGATCGTGCGGCGCGGTTCCTGGGATGTGCAGCCGGATGGTATCTGTTGTACCCAGAAAAAGTGGCTGACGTTGGAGGCTGGCACGTTCACGATTGAAGCCAAGGGCATGCCAGACCCCGGGTACTTCAATAACAACCGCCCTGACGCGAACACCAACCAGTGAGATACGGGTGGTCAGGATCATGGCAGCGGTTCGTTCTTTCCCCTGTTGCTCACATGGCGATCGCCATCACGTTTGGGGCATGGTTATGTGCCTCTTCCTCCTGGGCTGCTGACTCTCCTCTGACAATCACTCCTCAAGAAAGTCATACTGAAACTACGCTGATGGCGCTGTATTTTCGTACGCCTCAATTGGGGTGGGCTGTCGGGGCTGGAGGCACCATCCTGAAGACGTCTGACGGTGGGAAGCGGTGGAAGAAGATCGTGAGCGGGACCACGGCAACCCTTTCTGGTGTCTTCTTTATGAACGAGAAGTTAGGCTGGGCCGTCGGAGCCAATGGCACGATTCGCCAAAGCCAAGACGGGGGCCATACTTGGCATGCGCAATTCGTGGATACGCAAGTATCGTTCTACGGCCTCTCGTTCGTGTCGCCCAACGAGGGGTGGGTGGTCGGTGGCAACGGCACCATTCTTCATACGACAGACGGCGGAGCCCATTGGGGCGATCAAGCGAGCAAGACGAACGCCGCCCTCTACGCGGTTCAATTTCTTACCTCGCAGCATGGGACGGCGGTTGGAGCGGTGGGGACTGTGTTGATGACGGATAATGGGGGAGCCACCTGGACTGCACAAGACATGCAGGGGGCGGTCACTCTATTCGATGTGTATTATTCTGACGCTTCGACCGGCTGGGTCGTCGGGAATGCCGGCGCCATCTTCCAAACGACCAATGGCGGCAATCTATGGATCGATCGCACGTTACCCTGCACCCTGACCTGTACGAAGCTGACCGATCTCTTACGTGTCCGCTTTACGGACCCTCAGAACGGATGGATTGTGGGAGAACGGGGTATGGTTTACCGGACCATCGATAGCGGATTTACCTGGATTGAGCAGGGTGCGATCGCCAAGGCCTCGCTGTTCGGTCTCTCGTTCTCAGATGGCACGCAGGGCTGGGCCGGTGGAGAGAAAGGCACGATTGTTCGGTTGAGCACCAACCGCTGATGGCTGGCAGGATGCTGAAAAAGTCCGCCAGCTTCGTTCTCGCCTCGACAGCATCCTCAACGTAGCCTAGAGGCTACGCCTCCGGTGCTATCATCGGCTGCGGCCTTGCTGACGGCCTTTTTGAGCATCCTGTATCTGGCCGGCTTAACCCAACTCATCGAGTCGTGACTGGAGAATGCTGAGCGCGGCGATCGCTGCGGTCTCGGCCCGCAAGATTCGTGGCCCAAGGGTGAGCGGGATGAAGCCCTGCTCTTGTGCAAGACGTTGCTCCTCTGGCGCCCATCCTCCCTCCGGTCCAATCAACAAAACAATCGGGTGCTGATGGTCCTGTGGCAACGGGATGGTGGCGAGCGAAGGGCCGCTGGAGCGTTCCGCGAGTAGGCCTTTCACAGATGCCGAGGCGTAGTGGCGGCAGATCTGTGCGAGGTCTAGAGGGTCTGCGACGGTGGGAATCGTCCACCGCTCCGACTGTTGTGCCGCGTCTCGCGCAATGCGTTCCCATCTGGATCGTTGATGCTCAAGACGTTCCGGGTTGAGCTTGATGACACTGTGTGCGCTTTGGATGGGTACGATCGTATCGACTCCGAGCTCGGTTGCCTTCTGAATCACCCAGTCCATCTTGTCGCCTTTGATCAAGGCCTGCCCGAGCACGATCGGCGAGATCTTGCGACCCGATTCGGTGTGTTGGTCGATGATGCGGCTGTCGATGGCCTGCGAGGAGACCTGGGTCACTTCTACGCGATAGCGGGTTCCGCATCCGTCGTTCAGGGTGAGCAGGGTGCCAGGATGCAAGCGAAGACTATCGCGCAGATGATGGAGCAGATCACCGGTCATGCGGATCGTGGGGGGAGTGACGGCGTCAGGAGCGACGAAGAACGTGGACATAGTGCAGGTGCCGGGCGATAACCGCCGGCGCTATTCGAAGAAGGTTTTCATCTTGTCGAAGAATCCGTCGCCGTCTTCTTCCATCGTCATGCCGCTCTCTTTGGCAAACTCCGTGAGTAATTCTTTCTGACGAGCGGTCAGCTTGGTGGGGATTTGGATCTTGATGACAAAGAGCTGGTCGCCGGTATTCTGGCTCTTGAGGCTGGGAATGCCCAAGCCCTTGAGGCGCAGAATCTTATCTTGTTGTGTGCCGGCAGGAATCTTGATGATGGTATTGCCTTTGAGCGTGGGGACTTCGATCTTTCCTCCGAGCATGGCGGTGACGACATGAATATGGACGTCGCAGAGGATGTCGTGCCCTTGGCGTTGAAAGACCGGGTGTGGCTTAACGGTGATTGCCACATAGAGGTCGCCGGGAGGCCCTGCGTTGACTCCATGTTCCCCTTCATTCGAGAGGCGTAGGCGCATGCCTGACTCGATGCCGGCAGGGATATGGACGGCGATGGTGCGTTCTCGATAGGTGCGTTGACGGCCTTGGCAGGCGGGACAGGGCTCTGTGATGATCCGTCCCGCTCCCTCGCATTGACCGCAGGGACGGCTGATGCTGAAGAAGCCTTGCTGGAACCGCATCTGGCCGGCCCCTTTACAGCTCGGGCAGGTCTTGACCGAGGCTGCACTTTTGGCGCCGCTTCCCTTACAGTCGGAGCAGACTTCCCAACGAGGGATTTTAAGTTTGGCCTCTTTTCCGTAGACGGCTTCTTCGAAGGTCAGTTCCAGATTGTACTGGAGGTCGTTGCCGCGCTCCGCTCGATTGCCGCCTCGCTGGCCCCCGAAGAAATCTTCGAAGATATCGTTGAAGGCGTCGCCGAATCCGCTTCCGCCAAATCCTTCAGGCCCGCCGCCCTGTTGTGCCCCGGCATGGCCGAACATGTCATAACGTTTGCGTTTCTCTTGGTCGCTCAGCGTCTCATAGGCCTCGTTGACTTCTTTGAACTTCTCTTCTGAGGTTTTCTTCTGAGCGTCTCCCGTCTGGAGATCGGGGTGATGCTGACGGGCCATCTTGCGGTAGGCCTTCTTGAGTTCGTCTTCGGAGGCGGTTCGTTCGACGCCTAAGGTTTCGTAGTAGTCACGCTTGGACACGGTCGCGATCTCTCTGGGTGAACGTACAGCAAGACCGAGCCTCGTGTTCGACGAAGCTCGGTCTCACCGACGATAGTCTAACTTACTTCTTTTCTTTGTCTACTTCTTCGAATTCTGCGTCGACGACCTTTTCATCCGTCTTGGTTTCGCCGGCTCCGGCTCCGCCTTCGGAGCTGGCGCCGCTTCCGGCTGCCGCCGATGCCGAGGCGGCTTTGTACATTTCCTCAGCCAACTTGTGGGATGCCGTCGTCAAGGCCTGGGTGGCAGACTCGATCGCCTCGGGGTCCGTTCCTTCCATCGCCTTTTTCAGCGCGGTCACGGCTTCCTCGACTTTGGTCTTGTCCTCAGCGGCGATTTTATCGCCATGTTCGCTCAGGTTCTTTTCCGTCTGGTAGATCAGAGTGTCGGCCTGGTTTTTAGCTTCCGCGGTCTTCCGCCGCTTCTTATCCTCATCCGTATGGGCCTGGGCATCCTTCACCAGTTTCTCGACTTCTTCCTTGCTCAAGCCGCTGGAGGCCGTAATCTTGATGGACTGTTCCTTCTGTGTCGCCAAATCTTTGGCCGAGACATGGACGATGCCGTTCGCATCGATGTCGAACGTCACTTCAACTTGCGGCATCCCGCGGGGCGCAGGAGGCAGGCCGACCAAGTCGAATTGTCCCAGGAGTTTGTTGTCGTTCGCCATCTCGCGTTCGCCTTGGAAGACTCGAATGGTCACCGCCGTTTGATTGTCGGCCGCCGTCGAGAAGACCTGGCTCTTTTTCGTCGGAACGGTCGTGTTCCGCTCGATCAACTTCGTGAAGACACCGCCGAGGGTTTCGATGCCCAGCGAGAGCGGCGTGACGTCGAGGAGCAACACGTCCTTGACTTCGCCTTTGAGTACGCCGCCTTGAATGCCGGCGCCGATGGCGACCACTTCGTCAGGGTTCACACCCCGGTGTGGCTCTTTTCCGAAGAATTCTTTGACGGCCTGAATGACCTTCGGCATGCGGGTCATGCCGCCGACGAGGACGACTTCGTTGATGTCGCGTGCCGAAACACCGGCGTCGGAGAGCGCCTTTTTACAGGGCTCGATGGACCGCTTAATCAGATCGTCGACCAATTGCTCAAGCTTTGCACGGGTCAGCTTCATGACCAGGTGCTTGGGGCCGGTCGCGTCGGCCGTGATGAACGGCAGATTGATCTCGGTGTCCTGTGACGAGGAGAGTTCGATCTTGGCGCGTTCCGCCGCCTCTTTCAGGCGTTGAAGGGCCATACGGTCCTTCCGGAGATCGATGCCTTGATCCTTTTTGAACTCATCGACCAGCCAGTCCATGACTCGCTGATCGAAGTCGTCGCCACCGAGGTAGGTATCGCCGTTGGTGGATTTGACCTCGAAGACACCGTCGCCGATTTCAAGGATGGAGACGTCGAATGTCCCGCCGCCCAAATCGTAGACGGCAACCCGCTCGTCTTTCTTCTTGTCCAGACCGTAGGCCAGGGCTGCGGCGGTCGGTTCGTTAATGATGCGGAGGACGGTCAAGCCTGCGACCTGGCCCGCATCTTTAGTGGCCTGACGTTGGCTGTCGTCGAAATAGGCCGGGACGGTGATGACCGCTTCGGTGACCTTTTCACCGAGATAGTCTTCTGCGGTCTGCCGCATCTTTTGCAAAATCATGGCGGAGACTTCCGGCGGGCTGTAGCGCTTGCCGCGCAATTCGACGTAGGCGTCGCCGTTGTCCCCCTCGATCACTTTATAGGGCAGGCGCTTGGCGGCGTCAGCCACCTGCTTGCTGTTGAACTTGCGGCCCATGAGGCGTTTCACGGAGAAAATCGTGTTCTCCGGATTGGTAATCGCCTGCCGCTTCGCAATCTGTCCGACGAGACGTTCGCCCTTCTCGGTGATGGCGACGACGGACGGTGTCGTGCGGGCGCCTTCTGCGTTGGCAATCACAACCGGTTCGCCACCGCTCATGATGGATACGCAGGAGTTTGTGGTTCCAAGGTCGATGCCGATCACTTTGCCCATGTGCCTACTCCTCCCTAACTAAGTCTGGCTTTGATGATGTGGTTACGATGAATTGATGGTCTCGTCTGTTTCCGTTCAGCTGTCGGCTCGTCCCGTCGAGATGCTCACCATGGCCGCCCGTAAAATACGGTCGTGGAGGAGGTAACCCCGCTGAAACTCATCGACCACATGCTGCTCCGGAACTTTCTCGGACGGGACGGAGGTCACGGATTGATGAGTGGCGGGATCGAACGGCTTGCCGATCGTCTCAATGGGTGTGACATGAAATCTCGTCAGGGCTCCTGTCAACTGCTTGAGGGTAAGCTCCACGCCTTGGATGAGAACATCACTGCTGCCCCCCTCTCGTGAGGCCTTGATGGCCCGTTCGAGATTATCGACAACCGGTAAGAGTTCCTTGAGCAAGGACTCATGGCCGAACCGGATCTGGTCCCGCTGGTCCCGCTGGGTCAGCCGCTTATAGTTGTCGAACTCGGCTGCGAGCCGAAGATACTTGTCATTCAATCCCTTCGCCTCTTCCGCCTTTGCCGTGAGCGCCTGCTGGAGCTCTGCGACTGAGATGGGTTTCTCTGCGGTGGAGGCGGTGCCCTCAGAGAAAGGATCCAAGTCGTCGATTGTATTCACGTTCTGCTGTTCTTCAGCCATGAAAGACTCCTCTGTCCGTCTGGAGATAGCCACAGGCCCCATAAAGTCAACGGGGCCCAGAAAAATTAATTACTTGTGCATGGGATGGCGGTTAGACCGGCAGGGAAGGCAATGGAGCACCCTGAGCTCGTCGATAAAGAAGTTCAAGGCCTTCTAGCGTGAGGAGTGGTTCGATTTTTTGGATTGAAGTCGTTTCCGAAGCCAGAATGGAGCTAAGCCCTCCGGTGCCGATGACATAGGCCGACCGTCCGAGTTCCTGTTCCATTCGCCGGACGACCGTATCGACCAGTCCGGCATAGCCGAACAAGAGCCCTGCTTGAATGCTGCTGGCGGTGTCGGTACCGATCACGGTCTTGGGCCTGATCAATTCTACTTTGGCCAGTTTGGCGGCGCGTGCGAAGAGCGCTTCCGCCGAGATTCCGAGGCCGGGGGCGATGACGCCTCCGAGGTATTGGCCTTCTGCCGTGATGGCGCAAAAGGTGGTGGCGGTTCCAAAGTCGACGATGATGAGGTCTCGGCGATATTTATGATAGGCGGCGGCGGCGTTGACCAGCCGGTCGCTGCCTATTTCTTTTGGATTATCGTAACGGAGGGTGAGGCCCGTGTCCGTATTCGAGGAGACCACCAGGGCGCGCTGATAAAAGTATTCTTCCAGCATCTGTTCGACAGTTCCGGTCAACGCCGGGACGACGCTGGAGACGATGGCGCCGGTGAGACGTTGCGTAGGAATTCCTGCTGCCGCGAGGAGACTGGCAAAGAGAATGCCGTATTCGTCGGACGTTTTTTTGACGTCCGTGGCGATTCGCCAATGCGCTGCCAGGGTGCGGTCTTCATAGACCCCCCAGACAATGTTGGTGTTGCCGATATCGACGACGAGGAGCATGGGCCTATTGTACGTTTGGGGTAATGGATTTGGCTAGCAGGTTGCGAAAAAAACAATGCCGGTTTGCCTGAAATTCAAAAGTTTGTATGTTTGGATATCGAGAGACGATTTTCAGGCTGCTCAAAAAGTTCGTCCAACAAGGCCGCAGCGAGTGAAGGGGCGGCGCGTACCCTCTGGGGTACGTGGAGGGTCTGAACGTTGCGAGAACGAAGCTGCGGACTTTTTCAGCAGCCTGTTAGGTTCTTACGTGGATAATGTCAGCGACGCGCAGATGCAGGATTGCCGGCTCCTTTGAGCCTGGTTGGGTCTCGTCCGGCCGTAGCATCAAGGCTCCGTCCTGGCCGATCCCTTCGGCGACTCCCACGCAGAGGTCTCCATTGGCCAAGATGGCCTTGACTCGCTGTCCGATGGTCGAGCAGCGCTGGTGATAGGCCAACAAAAGCCGACTGGTTCCGTGGAGCGCCAATTCCTCAATGCAATGTTCAAGTTCGAGGAGGAGTTGGGCAAGGAGCCGATTGCGGTCGACGACTCGTTGTTGCTCGTGCCAGATCGACGTGGCCGTTTCGCGAAGTTCTTCCGGCCAATCCTGCTGTTCGACATTGACGTTGAGCCCGATCCCAATGACCTGGAATGGCGCTGAGCCTGTCCCTGCGCCGCTCTCACAGAGAATTCCGCCGACTTTCCGTTCCGAGATGAGGAGATCGTTCGGCCATTTCACGGAGACGTGGAGGGACGAGACGGCTTCAATCGCTTCGGCGGCGGCCAGCGCGGAGATGAGCGGGAGCCAGGAGAGCCATTCTGTGAGGCGTTCCGGTGGGCGGGCGGCTTTGAGGATGGCAGAGCAATAGAGATTCGATCCAGCCGGAGAAAACCAGGTTCGGGCGAGCCTCCCGCGGCCAGCGGACTGACTGTCGGCGACGACGACCGTACCATGTTCCACGTTTGCCTGTGCGAGGCGAACCGCTTCTCGATTTGTTGAAGGTATGGCGTCGAACAGTTCGATGCGACGCCCCAGCCAGGTGGTCGACAGGGTGCTGTGGATCGTATTGCGAGTGAGGGGCGGCGAGGGTTGCACTGGTCACCTAAGAGGATGCTGAAAACGCCAGCCAACGTCGTTCTCGGCTCATCGAAATCCTCAACGTACCCTTGAGGGTACGCCGCCGGTTTCGACTCGCCTGCGGCCTTGTTGGACGAACGTTTTGAGCATCCAGTGAGAACTTCTTGTGCTGCACAGGTTCAGACCTTCAGCGAGCTCGCTTGTTATCATGGATTTTGCTTAGCTTGCTAGCTCTGCGAAGTTCGAGCTCCAGGCTGAGTGTTGCGGCGGGAGCTGAATGGGTGAGGGCTCCGATGGAAATGCGGTCCGGGCCTGCCGCTGCCATCGCCCGCACATTGCTCAAGGTGATTCCACCGGAGACTTCCACCAGTGCATGACTCTTGATCAACTTGACGGCGCGACGCACCATGGTCGGGGTCATGTTATCCAACAGGATGATATCGACTGGCTCTGCGAGGGCCTGTTTCACCTCCTCTAATGATTCCACTTCCACAATCACCGTCATGCCGCTGGGGGCCTTGGCGTTGGCCTTGCGGCAGGCAGTTTTGATAGGCATGGTCGTTCGGCTGAGGAGCGCCAGATGATTGTCCTTGATGAGGATGCCGTCGCTCAGGGACGGGCGATGGTTCGTGCCTCCGCCGAGGAGGACCGCCCATTTCTGTAGGGCGCGTAACCCAGGGGTGGTTTTTCTTGTATCGAGGATCGTCACGGGGTATCCGAGAACGGCATCGCAAAATTGGCTCGTCAAGGTGGCGATGCCTGAGAGGTGTTGGAGAAAGTTCAAGGCGACTCGTTCCGCCGTGAGGATGGATCGCCCATCGCCTTCGATCTGGAGGAGGCAGTCTCCATCCTGTGCTCGGTCCCCATCCTGGCGGTGGATGGAGAGGACGAGCGTCGGGTCGATGGCGCGAAACACATGAATGGCCGCGGCGAGGCCTGCGACCACCAGCGATTGCTGAGCGACGATGCGTGCGCGCGCCGGAACCTCAGAGGGAAAGAGGACGGCGGTCGTGACGTCGCCGTGCGGGAGGTCTTCTTGGAGCGCTAGTCGAACGGCGCGCCGTATGTCGGCAACCGGAGGCCTGACCATGGGTTATGCTCCCAACATGGCGCGCAATTGCTGTTCGCTGTTGGCGAGCATGGCTTGATCCCGGCGCAGGCTTGCCAGGCGATCCTGGTGATCGGTAATCACCTCCGGTGGAGCCTTGGCAGTAAATTCCTGATTGCGCAGCTTTCCTTCCAGCCGATCCATCTCCTTCGTCTGCTCTGATTGTTGCTTGAGCAGACGGTCCAGTGCTTTGTTGAGATCCACATCGCCTGCCACCACGATGCCGACGGATAAGCCTTCGGTGATGAGCCGGAGCAGATTGTTGGTCGGCCAGGTCGTAGCCGGTGTCAGATCGACCGTGCCGCGACCGAGATGGGCGAGGTAGCTCCGGAGTTGATCCAGATGTCCCTGCCGCGTCGGTTCATCGTGCGCGACGTAGAACGTAATTTGTTGTCCCGGTGGATAGTTCAAGAGCATGCGGGACGAGCGGACCAGACCGATGGTCTGTTCGAGCAACGTAAACCGGCGATCCATTTCCGGCGCAGTCCAGGTCGCTTCAGCGGTGGGGTACTGCTGAACCACGATGCTCTCACCCTGGTGTGGAAGCGTCTGCCAGATCTCTTCCGTCAGAAAAGGCATGAACGGGTGCAGAAGCCTCATCGTGGTTTCAAATGTGTCGACGAGCGTTTGCCTGGTCCCTGGCGCGTCCGGGCTCGCGGGGTTTTGCAATGTCGGTTTGATCAGTTCGAGGTACCAGTCGCAGTACTCGTGCCAGATGAATTGGTACAGGGCATTGGCCGCGCGATCGAACCGATAGGCCTCTAACTCTGATGTCACAAGCTGAATCGTTTGATTGAGACGACTCAAAATCCAGCGGTCGGGGAAGGTCCGTTCTATCGGTGCGTTGGCCGTTCGTGGCCCATCGAGATTCATGAGGCTGAAACGAGCGGCATTCCAGATCTTGTTGGCGAAGTTGCGATAGCCTTCAATCCGTTCTTCCGCGAGTTTGATGTCTCGACCTGGTGAGGCCATCGCGGCCAACGTGAAGCGGAGGGCGTCGGTGCCGAATTGCTCCATTACATGCAAAGGATCGATGACGTTGCCTTTCGATTTGCTCATCTTCTGCCCTTCGGCATCCCGCACGAGGGCATGGATATAGACATCCCGGAAGGGCACATCGCCCATGAATTTCAGACCCATCATGATCATGCGCGCAACCCAGAAGAAGAGAATGTCGAGCCCTGTCACGAGCGTCGAGGTCGGGTAGTAGGTTTTGAGCTCCACCGTCTGTTCGGGCCATCCCAGGGTCGAGAAGGGCCAGAGCGCCGATGAGAACCAGGTGTCGAGGACGTCGGGGTCGCGGATGAAATCATCGCCTCCACATGTCTGGCAGGTCGTGGGCGCAGATTTTCCGACAATCGGTGTGGCGCCTTGGAGAATCGTCAGTCGTGGGGCTAGCGTCGCTGAAGCCGTCGCAGCGGCTCCTCCAACGATCAAGTCCTTGTTGCACGTCCGGCAATACCAGGCGGGAATCTGGTGCCCCCACCAGATCTGGCGTGAGATGCACCAGTCTTTGATGTCCCTCATCCATCCCAGGTAGTTGTTCGTCCAGCCTTCAGGGAGGAGACGGATGCGGCCGTCGACCACTGCCTGGATGGCAGGCTCGGCGAGCGGTTTGACCTTTACGAACCATTGCGGCGACAGGTATGGCTCGACCACCGTCTTGCAGCGGTAGCATTTTCCAATGGCCATCTTGTGGTCGTCGACTTTTGTAAGGAGCTCACGGTCTTTCAGCAGTTGCTCTGTCTTGGCCCTGGCTTTGATGGCGGGAAGGGTTGCGATGGCGTCGATGACGGTTGGTTCGACGTCGGCGGCGACCAGGCCTTGTCGATCGAGCAAGGCCTGATAGTCGAAGATGGGAAGTCTTGGCAAGTTATGCCGTTCGCCCGCTTCAAAGTCGTTGAAATCGTGTGCCGGCGTAATCTTCACCGCCCCAGTGCCGAACTCGCGGTTAACGAGGATCGCATCGCCGACGATAGGAATCGTGCGATTGGTGAGGGGGAGCCGGACTCGTTGCCCGATCAGACGATTGTACCGTGGATCTTCAGGATGCACGGCCACGGCGGTGTCGCCGAACAGGGTTTCTGGTCTGGTCGTGGCCACCGTGAGGCGAATTGTCGGGTCCTGTTCCAGTTGGTATTCAATCGAGTACAGTTTGCCTTTAATATCTTCGTGCTCGACTTCGATGTCGGAGAGGGCGGTCAGGCAGCGGGGGCACCAGTTGATCAGCCGTTCCCCCCGATAGATCAGTCCCTCCTGATGTAACCGGACGAACACTTCGAGCACCGCTTTCGAGAGTCCTTCGTCCATCGTAAAACGTAGACGTTCCCAGTCGCAGGACTCACCCAGCCGTTTTTGTTGACGGATAATGGTATCCCCGGAGGTGGCTTTCCATTGCCAGACGCGCTCGATGAAGCGTTCTCGCCCCAGAGATTCCCGAGAAGCGCCTTCGGCCATGAGTTGTTTTTCTACGACGTTTTGCGTGGCAATCCCGGCATGGTCGGTGCCGGGTAGCCAGAGCACATTGCGGCCTTGCATCCGTCGCCAGCGTATCAGGATGTCCTGAATCGAATGGTTCAGCGCGTGGCCAACGTGGAGTGAGCCGGTGACATTGGGTGGTGGAATGACGATGGAGTAGGGCTGTCCTGGATGGGTCGGCGAGGCGTGGAAGTAGCCTTGTTTGGTCCAGATCTCATACCAGCGCGCTTCGACTGCCTTGGGATCGTAAATTTTGTCGAGTTGGGGGGTGCTCATTCAGTCACGGTGTCCTAGTAGGCTGTGGATGAACTCAGTTGGCACAATCGCCGCACGAGAGGGGCGGGACTGGCGGACTTTTTCAGCATTCTGCGTAAAATGAGGCGCATCTTAACATGCGAACGGTGCCCTCTCAAGGAATGATGGGTGCACTGATAGCTTGAGGGGTGCCGAGCCGTGTGTTATACAGACTCGCACAAGGCGAGGGCGAAGGGTTCGTTCCGCTTCCACTTTTGACGATTTGGAGAGACTATGGCCACAGGCCGTGAAAAAGACCGTAAGACAAGAAAGAAGCATTTAAAGAGCATGGCGCGCGTGAAGGCCTTGGCAAACGCCAAACGAGGCAAGAAGACCAAGAAGGGCTAAGTCGGACCGGGGGGAGAAGGTTCTATACGGCTTGTGTGAGACGTGTGATCTCTGCTTTGATCTGCTCTTCAGCCAGGTCGGGGACCAGACGCTGAACAGCCTCTTCCACCTGCTCTCGAGCCGTCGTCCTGACGAGGGTGTCGACTATTCCAGCAGTTTGCTTAGCGGCAGCCTGTTGGATCTCTTCTTTTACGAGTTCCTCAATCGATCCGAGTTGTTCCCGAATCATATCGGGCAGTAGGGTGCGCACGGTATTGGCTTGTTCCCGGACGAGTTGATCGATGCGTTCCTTGATCAGGGGGCTCGCGATATCGAAAATGCCTTGTCGAATGACGGGTTCGAGCAAGACCGTTTCTCGTGAGAGGACCTTCGGGAGCGCTGCGATGAGCATCGGTTCAAGCACCTCTGTCAGCCGCTCTTTCGTGAGCGCCGCGCCCATGTTGCGCTGCACCTCTGTTTCCACGGCCTTGGCCACGAGGGTGGCCAGATCTTTCCCCACCATCTGGGGAAGCAGGTCGGCAATGTTTTTTTCCGTCCGTTCTGATATGGACTGAAGGAGTTGACCGAAGAGGCCCTTCATCGCCTCTTCAGGCTCGGGTGTCGAAACCTGCGCGGCAGTGGTTGTGGTCACAGGGGGTTCTTTCGGTTGAGGGTGGGGTGCGATCGCTTGTTCCTCTTCTTCTTCGGTCGCGCTGTCGCCGTTGAATTCGTCCTCATCATCCGAGTCTGTCGCGCTTGAGACCGGCGGCCAGGAACGAGATTTCTTCTTTGTTCCATTCGTCCTGGATGCCTGCTGTGCTTCCAGACTCTTGATCACATCGATGAGGTCTTCTGACTGAAAGGGTTTCTTGAGGAACAGCTTCACGCCCAGCGAACGTAAGTGGGTTTCATCGACGCGGTCAGACGGGCTGATCAGGGAGACAATAGAGGTTTCTGCCAAGTTATCCAGCTTGTAGATTTCCTTGCAGAATCCCGAAAAGGTCATGTTCTCTATATGATAGTCGGCAATGATAAGATGGGGGCTCATTCGGCGTGCCGCTTCTAAGGCGGTGGGAGCATCCTGGAATCCCACGACATCACAGCCTTCCGGCGTGGAAATCTGCTCGACCAACCGACGGACAGCGGGGCTACTGTCGACGATAAAGATGGTAGAAGCCACCTAACCCTCCAATGTTATTGAACTATCTCGAAGCTAGCAGTGGGGGTATTCTTTGTCAAGAAATCGCATGATCGGTACCTGTTGCGACTTCGAATGTTTGGACTGACTCTAATTCGACAGAAAGAGGATCGCTATAACCCATGAAGAGCCCAATCCACGTCATTTTTTTCGATGCAGCCGAAACACTTTTTCATATTAACGGTTCGGTGGCGGACATCTACTTGCAGCGTGCGCTTCAGTATGGGTTTCGGCAGAAACCCGACTCTCTGGTATCCATCGGACAAGCCTTTCAGCGTGCCTTTCATGATGCCGCGCCGCCGATTTTTGCCGTCACGGATCCCCTCAAGTTAAAGCAATGCGAGCGGCTCTGGTGGTTCGACATCGTCCATAACGTGTTTTATCGCGTGGGGATGTTCGAGCGATTCGATGAATTCTTCGAGGAGGTCTTTCAGCTGTTTGAAGATCCTCGTTCCTGGACGCTGTTCCCTGAAACCCATGCCGTGCTGACGAGGTTGCGTGAAGAGGGGTTCGAGCTGGGAATCGTGTCGAACTTCGATTCCCGTCTTTTTCCGGTGATACGGGGACTGGGCATCGACCGGCTCTTCGATACGGTGACGATTGCGAGCCTCTCCAGAGCAGCGAAGCCGGCGGCAAAAATCTTCGAAATTGCTCTGGAGAAACATGCCATCGATCCGGACGAAGCGATACATGTCGGTGACAGTGTCCGGGACGATCAGGAGGGTGCGACCAAGGCCGGGCTGACCGGTGTGTTGCTGGATCGTACCGGCCGCGCTCAGACGTCTGGCGGGCACGTCATTCGAACGTTGGAAGAGCTTCTTCCTCTGGTGCTGGCTTCAAAGAAGTAACGGAACCAGATCTTTTGCTCGGCCCTGTAACGAGAGATCGACCAGGTCCGATTGTGGGGTGGTTTCAAGATTGATTTCGATGACCAGCGCGCCGGTTTCCTTTGCGACTGATGCAAAACCTGCAGCTGGATAGACGACTCCGGACGTGCCGATTACCAATAAGAGGTCGCAGTCCCGTAGCACCTCATTGCAGCGTCGCAGGTCTTCTTCCCACAGCGACTCCCCAAACCAGACGATATGAGGTCGGAGCAGTTCGCCGCATTGCCGGCACATCGGCAGGAGAGGAAGAGGAACCTCATGATTGTCTGTGATCACCGCACAGCCCGTGCAACGAACCTTCCAGATATTACCGTGAATTTCGGAGAGGCGTTGTGATCCGGCGGTTCGATGGAGCCCATCCACATTTTGCGTGATGAGCCAGAATGTATCGGGCCTGCGACGCTCAAGTTCTGTAAGGGCAAGGTGGGCAGGATTCGGTTGTTTCGTGGCAATCAATTCACGTCGCCAGTTGTACCATTCCCAGACCAGCCGGGGGTCTCGCTCAAACGCCTCCGGGGTCGCGAGATCTTCCGCACGGTAGCTGCGCCACAAACCCTCCGTTCCGCGAAAAGTCGGCACGCCGCTATCGGCTGAAATGCCCGCACCGGTCAGGACTGTGATGGCTCGCGCGGACGTAACGTGAGAGCGGGCTTCTGATAGTTCTTCTGGGCTCATGGCGAGGTATTTTATCCTAGTTCAGCGGCCTGCTATAGTACGGCCTCTTTTACAGGATGCTGAAAAAGTCCGCCAGCGGCGTTCTCGCATCGTTCAGACCCTCAACGTACCCTACGGGTACGCCTCGGCTCTTCACTCGCTGCGGCCTTGCTGGGCGGCCATTTTGAGCATCCTGTAAGGTGGGTCGTGGCTATCTTAGCTTTCGATGTCTGTGAATGTTTCAGGGGTAAACTGTATTTTTCCCTAGGTCGCTCGGAAGGAGTAAGGCGATGAAAAATATTCTGATGGTCGGTGCCGGATCGGTGGGCGGGTTTTTCGGGGCGCATCTGGCGAAGAACAATCCCAATGTGTCGTTCCTGCTGCGGCCTAAGACCCTTGCTGCCGTGAAGCAAAATGGTCTCACGATCCGCAGTGCTAAGGGCTCCTTCACCGTGCATCCGCAAGCAGCATCTGATCCACGAGATCTCCCGAGGCCGGATCTGATCATCCTCTCCGTGAAAGCCTACGATTTGGATGAAGTGCTCACCCAAATCGAACCGGTCCTGACCGATCAGACCGTCATTCTGACCCTCCAGAATGGGGTCGATACAGAAGATCGTATTGTATCGCGCCTCCAACGAGATTGTGTCGTGGGTGGGGTGGCCTTCATTTACTCCAAGATCGCCGCGCCAGGGGTCATCGATCATTACAAAAAGGGGGCGGTGGCGATCGGCGAGATGATGGGACATCAGAGCCCTCGTCTGCTGGCCATCGCGGATCTGTTCAAGCAGGCGGGCATTCCCTGTCAGTTGACCGAGGATGTCAGGCGCAGTAAGTGGGAGAAGATGTGCTGGAATTGCGTCTTTAATCCTCTGACGGTGATGATCGACGACAAAGTTGCCAAGGCGCTCGATCATCCCGAGATGCTGCGCGTCATTCAACAGATCGTGGGGGAAGTGATGGCAGTCGCGGCAGCCGTCAAGGTGCCGTTAGCCCACGATATGGCGGAGAAGGTCGTTCGCTGGACCCAGGAGATTCGCGATATCCATACCTCCATGTATGACGATTGGAAGGCTGGGCGGCCGACTGAGATCGATGTGCTGAATGGGTATGTTGCCAAGCTCGGGCGGGAGTTCGGTATCCCGACGCCGTTGAACGACATGCTGACAGCCGTGATCAAAACGATCACCGAGCGGGATCGAACCGGCCCCGGTATTGTGCGAATCGACGGGGCGGTGGTGCAGCCGGTCTCGCTCGATCGTTCGGCAATCGCGGCCCTGCCGGCAGAACAGCAGCTCGACATTTCGACGGTGATGCCCAACATGAAGGGGACAGGCATTCGCCTCAAGGCATTGTTGGATGTGCCGGCCTTGGGGATCAATGCCGACCATGTGACGGTGCATTCGGCAGACGGAAAGTATTCAGCCTGTCTCACGCTCGCGCAAGCCTTAGAGTGGGGGATTCTGTTGTACGAAGTAGACGGAGAAGCGCTGCCGGAATCCAAAGGCGGACCCTATCGATTGGTGACACCCGGGCTGGGAGATTTGTGCGCCAATGTGAAGGGGGTCGCGCGGATCGAAGTGACCATCGGAACGGGAACAGATACGCGGCCATCGGTGCGGACGAATTGCTGAGTGCGATCTCTTACCGGAAGACCTGAATCGCTTTCCACCGTTCCGATTGGTAGCGCCAGAGTAGTAGTCCCATTCGGACTGTCCAATCCGCGATCATCGCGCTCCAGACGTAGAGTACATCCAGTGCGAGCCAGGGGCCCGCGATCATCGCAATGGGCACGCGGACTCCCCACATGCCGATCGTCGTGGCCCACATGATAAATCTGGTATCGCCTGCTCCACGCAACGATCCTGCCAGGACCATGGTGAGGGCGAGCGGCACTTGGAGGACCGCGACGATGCGCAGGAAGACGGTCCCGAGTTCGACCACCGCTTCGTCATTCGTAAATGCGCGGAGCAGCACGTAGGGAAAGAAAAAGAAGAGGACGCCCATCGAGGCCATCGCGATGGTGGCTAACCGGTTGGCCTCCCAGTTTTCGAGTTTGGCCCGCACATATTTCCCCGCGCCGATACTCTGTCCCACCATCGTGGCTGCCGCAATCGCGAAGCCATAGCCCGGCAGGAACGAGAGGGATTCAATCGACAGGCCCACTTGATGGGCGGCGTAGGTCACTGTCCCGTAGAGCAGCACGATCTTGGTATAGAGGATAATGCCCGCCTGTTGAAACATCCGTTCGCCGGAAACCGGTGCTCCGATCTGCCAGGTGGAGCGCATGAGATCGCGGCGTATCTTGAGCGATTTTTTGAAGAGCGTTCGATTGGCCCAGAGGAGATAGGCTACGCCTGTTCCTTCTGCGATACCTGTCGCCACCGCTGCTCCTGTGAGCCCCCAGGCGGGAAAACCCCAGTGGCCGTAAATTAATGGGTAAGCGATCGTCAGGTAGAGGAGATTCACGGCGATCAAGGCATACATTGGAGTTTTGGTGTTTCCTGTGCCTTGCATGATCGAGGAGAGTACTTGCAGAAAGATTGTGAAGGGAATGACCAGGAAAATCAGATTCGAGTAGGGAAGGGCCAATGCGATCACGTGATGCTCTGCGCCCAATAGTTCCATGGTGAGACGGTTCAGGGACAATCCGACTATCATGAGCGCGCAGGAGACGAGGGCGGCCAATCCGAGGAGGTGGGTGGCGGCTTCCCCGACGTCTTTGCTGCGGCGAGCGCCCGACAGCTGGGCGATGAGGACGTTTGCCCCCACTGATAGTCCTGAGACGAGCGTGGTGGACATGAAGGCCAGTAACTGGCCAAGTCCAACGGCAGCAATGGATGTAGCACCGAGACCGCCTACGAGGAAGACGGCGGCGATGCCCTCGGTCCGTTGGAGCAGGCTGCTGACCGTGACCGGTAACGCAAGAGTGAGGACGGATTTTCTGATCAGTGCGATGCGGGATGCCATGGCGGGCCATCCTAGCAGGCTGCTGCCAAAGGCCGCCAGCGGCGTTCTCGCTTCACGATGAGGCTCAACGTACCCCAAGGGTACGCCTCGCCTCTTCGCTCGCTGCGGCCTTGCTGGACGGTCTTTCTCAGCAGCCTGTTAGTGTACAGTTTATCCTCTCTTAGTCCCGTCTTTCTTGCCCATCACGCTATTCTCGCTCGCTGCTGGACAAATGTGGGTCCGTCCGATTAGGGTCATACACGATGAATGAACTGAACGATTCCGCGCCAGCTTCTCCTCCGAAGGCTCCACGCCTCTCCAAGTCGAAATTTCTGTCCGGTCTTCAATGTCACAAGCGGCTGTATCTCGAAATTCACCAGCCCTTTCTGGCGACGAAGCCGGATGCAGCAACTCAGGCGATGTTTGAGATGGGCACAGAAGTCGGGGAGTTGGCCAGGAGCCGCTTCCAAGGGGGTGTGTTGGTCACAGCGGGCTATCGCCAGAGCGAGGCCGCGCTGGCGCAGACGGCTGCGCTGATCGAGGATCCTGCCGTACCGGCGATTTTCGAAGCGGCATTTGTGCATGCCGGGGTCTTAATTCGTGCAGATGTACTGGAGCGTCTTCCAGCCGAAGAGGGACAGCCTTGTGGCTGGCGTCTAATTGAGGTCAAGTCTTCCACCAGGGTCAAAGACATCCATCTCGAAGATCTGGCCGTGCAAAGCGAAGTGATCGTAGGCGCAGGGCTGACGCTCGTCTCCGTCGGTCTCATGCATATCAATACAGGCTATCTTTATCGAGATGGGACCATCGATCTGACAGCGTTGTTTGCGATTCAGGATCTGTCTGAGGCGGTGGCACAACGTAGGGCTGAAGTGCCTGGTCGGTTGGCTGAGATGACTCGTATGTTGCTCCAGCCTCATGCCCCTGCGATCGAGCCGGACCAGCATTGTCATACACCCTACGATTGTCCGTTCTGGGACCATTGCACCAAAGACAAACCGGCGCGCTGGATTCATTACTTGCCGGGATCCAAGCAGGTGGTCGGTCAGCTGACGCAACAGGGCGTGATGACGATCGACGAGATTCCTGCCGGTACGAAATTGTCGCCGGTTCAGCGCCGCGTCAAAGAGAATGTCGAGTGGGTGTCTGCGAAGCTCGGCACGGTGCTAGAGGCTGTGAAGTATCCCGTCCATCACCTCGATTTCGAGACGGTGATGATGGCGGTGCCTCGATTTACTGAGACGAGACCCTATCAAGCACTCCCGGTTCAGTGGTCGAATCACATTGAGCAGGAAACCGGTGAGCTGCGCCACGAGGAATTTTTGCACAAGGATGTCAGCGACCCTCGCAGGGTACTGGCCGAGTCCTTGCTGGAGTCTCTGGGGGAGAAGGGGAGTATCTGCGTGTACTCACCCTACGAACGGTCCATCTTGGAACAGCTCTCTGTGGCCATTCCGTCTCTCAAGCCGGCCTTATCTCGTATCATTGCCAGGCTCTGGGACCTGTTCCCGATCATACGAGATCACTACTACCATCCTGCATTCGGTGGTTCCTACTCCATTAAGTCGGTGCTGCCGGCGATGGTGCCCTCACTTGCCTATGACGATTTGGCCATCAAAGAGGGAGGGTATGCCGCCAGTCAGTACTACCGTATGGTCTTTGTCGAAACCGATTGGATCGAGCGGGCGACGATTGAGGAAAGCCTGCTGCGATATTGCGAGCGAGATACCTTGGCGATGGTCGAGCTGAGACGAGCGTTGCAGGAAAAGGCGCAGGGGAACGCTGAGTGAGATACTGATCCGCCGGCCTTAGAGGATAAGGCCGGCGGCCATAACTACTCTGTTTTGGCGGAGAGGGTGGGGATCGAACCCACGGTCCCGTTGCCAGGACAGCAGTTTTCGAGACTGCCCGATTCGGCCACTCTCGCACCTCTCCGCTTCGTAGAACTCGCCTGACGTCGTGGTAGGGTTTGGCGAATGTGTCGTTATTGCGATCGGCTGGGGGAGCTTACCCTGGGGGCCGTGATTTTTCAATCGGTTTTCTTTCCACTGCATAGGCCGGTAGGATGGGCCATCTGACATGTTGACCGGATCGACAGGAGTGGAGCGATGAATCTTGATGCGGATGAGCCGGTGATAACCTTTCCACCTATTGAGTCGATCTCAACGGCTGGTTGGTCGACGCCGATCATGACAGAGGAGCGGACCGTTCACGTCTGGGGTTTCTCGCTCGATGCAAGCCTGTCTTTTGTGGAGCAGTGCCGTTCCTGGTTGAGTGAAGAGGAGCGAGGGAGGGCTGCTCGGTTCATCCGTCAGCAAGATCGGATCCGATTTGTCCTGGCGCACGGAGGTCTCAGGGCCGTGCTCGCCCGGTATACCAGCCTCAATCCGTCAGCCTTGACGTTTCAGGTGGGCTCGACCGGCAAACCGGCGCTTCTGAATGGGCGGACCCCTCACCAATCGCTGCAGTTCAGTTTGTCCCATTCCCATGGGCGCATGCTGATAGCCGTTCTGGCAGATCAGGACGTCGGGGTCGATCTTGAGCAGATTCGAGACAGGGTCGATGTTGCCAAGTTGGCCGAGCGATTTTGTACAGCAGCTGAGCGCGATAGGGTGATCAGTCAGTCTGGTCTAGACCAGATCCGATGGTTCTATCGTTATTGGGTTGCCAAAGAAGCGGTCTTGAAAGGTCAGGCGGTTGGATTACGGTCATTACGCCAATGCGAGATTCTCAGCTCAGATTGTGTGCAGAGGGCAGTGGTTCAACTGTCGGTCGAGGCACCGATGCAGCCTGGATGGACGATTCACTGGTTAGATTGTGGTGCTGGATGGGGAGGAGCGGTCTCGGCATATGGCTGTGACTGGGCTATCCGATCGATGACGAGAGCCTAAATGACGGACTGTTCTCGTCGAGGATTTGTGTAACCTGCGTTATCCCGCGCGCAATTGACGGAAAAAATGCTGGATTAAGGCTTGGCTCTCCTGTTCCAGTATCCCACCACGTACTTCAACTCGATGATTCAACTTCGGTTCATCTGTGAAGTCGAACACCGACCCGCAGGCGCCGGCTTTCGGATCTTTTGTTCCAAAGACGACTCGCGGAATTCTTGCCAGGATAATCGCACCGAGACACATGGCACAGGGCTCGACGGTCACATAGAGCGTGGTCTCGGTTAATCGCCATGTGCCGAGTGCCGTCGCTGCGGCGCGGATGGCAATGACTTCCGCATGGGCCGTGGGATCTTGCCAGAGCTCGCGGTAATTGTGCGCCTGGGCCAGGATTTTCCCCTCACGCACCACCACTGCTGCAATCGGCACCTCGCCGATCGCCGTCGCGCGGGCGGCTTCCTCCAATGCGACTCGCATGAAGCCCTGATCCTGTTCATCTGTCGGCACGGTGACTGTTCTCCCGAATAACTGCTCTAACGCACCCTTCGTTCAGGCCGACATCGTAGCATGGCCTGTGGAGCAGGAGACAGGGCAGAAAGGGTACTAGCGATGGAGCGAGAGTTGTTTGCCTGCAGGACTCGACGATTTGGTCCATTCGAACTCGTATCGCAACTGCAACGCGACGTACCGTTGCACTAACCCTCCTCGATCCAAGGGCAGGTCTCGCTCATGGATCAGGGCAATCTCCATCTCGTGGTAACGGACGGCAAGCCCCATGACCAAGTCGAATTCACTGGGCCGCAGGACATTGGACGCGCTTCGGTCCGTAAAGAAGTTGCCGTCGACGAAGAGGACGACACGATTGCGATAGAGGTCGAGGTCGGCATGTGCCACATATCGGAACAGCGCGCGCCCGCTGTTGTCAGGTCTGGCAAAGTAGGATTGGTTGTGAAAGAGCCATCCGCCGCCGGCATAGACCGTCAGGTTCTGATCGGGAAACGCCGAGCGCCACCAGCTGAGGCTGCGGGCGTCCGCCGGTCGGTAGGTGACGAGTGTATCGGCATAGGCCTGTATGATGCCGCTTCGATCCAAGGGAGCATCTCGTTCATATTGCAGGCGCCATCCTAAGTTCTGGATAGTGCCGGTAAAGGCATAGACAGAGTCCCATTCCGAGAGACTCACCCAGCCGGCTTGCCGATCTGAAAAGAAGTTCTGGTCGGTATAGAATTGGAGATACTCTTTATAGAGATCCGTTTCCAGATGGATCATATGGCGAAGGCCAACCAAGCCGCTGTTGTCCGGTCTGGCTGCAAAGCTGGGGTTGCTCATGAAGGCGCCGGAGAGGAGATAACCTCGAACCCAATGCTCTTCGCTGTTGTCATGGGCCCCTTCCATCTCCGGCAAGGGACGTCCATATTTCTCCAATGCCCAGAGTTCAGGCGGAGACGTCAGGCAGAATCCCCAAAACAGGGCAGCAATGGTCAGCGCATGTAGGGCTCGCATGATTCCTCTGTGCCGGCTCGATGGGTACGTTGCGTTGGATGGACAACCGAGAAGTTGTTGATACGGAGGTTGTAGCGGGCCAGCGGAGAGAGGTCAAGCGTTGAGTGCCGTCTCCGTTAGGATCGGCTCAAGAGGTAGATGGGGCCGGTCGGTTGGGGACGGCCGCCCGATGGCTCCAGGCTCAGGGCAAATGTTTTCGCATCGGTGAAATTCGATACCTTCTTCACCAAGAGGTGAGCGGTGTCTCCGTGATCCATATGAAAGGTCCCGAGGCTCACGGGCTTGGCCTGAATGGCCCAGAGTTGATAGGTCGTGCCGTTGGGACATTCCGGAAGGTTCACGGAGTAGAGCCAGACCTTTTGGGTTCGAGCGTCGTAGAGCAGGAATCCCGCAGCATGTTTCGCCACGTCCGATCCG
Source organism: Nitrospirota bacterium (assembly GCA_030645475.1). Taxonomy (NCBI): domain Bacteria; kingdom Pseudomonadati; phylum Nitrospirota; species Nitrospirota bacterium. The sequence continues at coordinate 49,282 of JAUSMA010000068.1, read as the reverse complement.
GTGAGGGTGACAGCTTTGACGTTGGGGATTCGCAGGAGTGTGGCTAATTCGTCTTGCGGAGTCCCGCCGGTGCGCGCGCCGCTTCGCTGGCTGAGCTGCACGCGAGTCTCTTCCAGGTCAGCCTCACGCTGGGCTAGCTGTTCCTTCGCGTCTGCGGCTTCGTTCGTTCGTTGCTGCACTTCGTTGCGCACTTCGGCGAGTGCTTTCGCTTGTTCGCCGATCTCACGCTGCAATGCGGCAAGCGTCGTCGATTTGTCCTGGAGTGAGGATTCGAGCTGTTGAATGTTCGAGGTATTCTCGGACCGTTGGCTGACCACGCTCCAGGAGAGATAGCCGCCGACCGCTACGATGACGAGCGTAGCCAATCCAACAGCCCAGGGGAGCGACCATGAGCGGGCAGGGGAGATGGGAGGAAAGAGGTGATTCATCCATTCTCCAGGTTCCAGACTCGGTCGGGCCGGTTCTTTCTGGGCCGCTTCTTCTGGTATCGGAGCAGGATTTCGTCCGGCCATGATGGTGGCTTTGAGGGCGCGTGGAGGACTGGTCTGACTGAGCCCGAGCGGAAGAAGCGCAGCGACAGATTGATAGTCTTTGAGCGCAGCGTGGCAGGAGGCGCAGCCCGAGAGCAGGTGGGCTTCCAGCGCCTGTCGTTCGGTTCGGTCCAGTGCCCCAGCGGCGTACAACGGAACCGATTCTTCAAGTTCTTCATGCGTCATTGGAGCTCACCATGGTTCCAATACTGGTGGAGGCCATCCCGGAGTTTGGACATCCCCAGCTTGATTCTGGTTTTGACGGTCCCAAGCGGCTGGTTGAGCCGTGCGGCGATCTCGGCATGGGAGAGTCCTTCGTAATAGGCCAGTTCAATTGCTTGTCGTTGCGCTTGGGGCAATCCCGCCACCGCGGCACCGATGTTGACGCGGAGTTCCTGATCGGCCTGTGTCTCAAAGGGGTTAGGGCCCAAGTCGGCCACGTGCTCTGCGGCTCCGTCCCCCAGCGATTGCGTAGTCCGATAGCCCCGCGTAGCCCTGGCCCGTAGCCGGTCGATGGCCCGACTCCTGGTGAGAGTGACCAGCCACGCAACCGGAGTTCCACGTCCGACATCATAGCGGGAAACCTTCCGCCAGACTTCCAAGTAGACATCCTGCAACAGTTCCGCAGCTTCTTCGTGATTGCTCAGGATCCTGACCGCCAACGTGAACAACAGCGCACTCGAATGGTCATAGAGCTGGCTGAATGCCTGCTGATCGCCTTTGGCCACGCGGGCCATCAGGCTTGGATCGATTGTCGTGGTGGCTTGTCGAGAGGGTGTATCCATAAAACGAACGCGCGAATAGAGGGAAATCAAGACCCCCTCATGTCCGCCACGACTATACCATTCTACGGTGGGAACGGGCAAAAGGATGTGTGTTCTCGCAGGATGCTGAAAAAGTCCGCCAGCGGCGTTCTCGCATCGTTCAGATCCTCAACGTACCCCAAGGGTACGCCTCGGCTCTTCACTCGCGGCGGCCTTGCTGGACGGTCTTTTTGAGCATCCTGCGGAGACGTCCTGTATTTGAGCAAGGTGAGGGGCCGTCGATGTTCTGTCTTTCCAACATGGTTTTACCGCAGCCGGTTAGGTTTGAAAAAATCAGAGCTATCGGCTTCTTCGAAATGACGAGAAAATGCGGAGTCTGAGAGGAGCTAAAGCGACTCTGTGCTTCATTCTTGGGTACAGTGACATGGATCGCAGCATCGCCGAATGAAAGGCTCTAGACCGGCGTCTTGGAGAGATTGTCGGAGCAGCAGCGATCCCGTAGCCGTCTCATATTGCGCCAATCGCCAAGGTCCTAGGCGCAGAACGTAATGAGTCGGTTGTGGTCCGTTCCTCGCGGCATTGAAATCCTGGAACCCTTGGAGCCTGAACGAGTCGACCCTGACATGGGAGGGGAGGGAGCGGAGGGGGGCAGGAGCGAAGGCATCCACCATGGCTGTTTTCCTGAGGAGACGAGACAACATATTCTGAATGAGTGTGTACGTTGCACAGGCAGCAGTAGTCCTGAGAATTGACCGGACGACTGCGGTTCGAACGCGATTTCCTGGACTAGGCCTGTCGGTTGAGGCGAAGAGCCTGTCCGGGCATTCACCAAAGGCGATGTAGCGACCCTCCCGCATCACGCCCCTGACGACTCCGATCACCGACGTTGACGGAACGGCTTCGCCTGGGCCATCAGCCGCGTCGCCTTTCGTGGTGAGTATCCCCTGCGCGTCAATGGCGGTGATGCGGTGGCAGATAAACATGTTCTCGGTTCGAAAGACGACGATCGCGCCGACGGTGAGCGAGGACGGAGGGCTGAGTTCAAGCCTGTCGTCCGCTTGAATGGTCGGTGTCATGCTCGATGACATGATGCGAGGCACGACCATGTTGCTCAGGAGAGGCCAATGCAGCTCATCAGGCACATCCTGCAAGGAAAAACGGCTATCGACGGTGCGCGTGGGCAGGAGGTGGATCATGACGACCTCTTGGGCGTTCGTCCTCCGATCACGAGTCGGATCAGCATGCGGCTGATCAAGAGCCCTCCAGCCTTGACCAGTTGCCACCATCGAGTGATTCTGGTGTGCCAGGGTCGTATCGCACTATTATTCCCATACCGATAGGCCAGGAAGCGCGAGGATGGGAAGAGGGTCCGCCGGAGCCAAGCAAACCGATGCCCTGGTGCTTGTGTGACCCACAAGAGAAAATGCCCGAGCTCGGGGAGGGGCTGGGTGGTCACGAATCGTCGGAAGAGAACGTTCAGGACTCGTTCCGACAGGGTCGATGGCGCGAGTTGCTGGAGTACGGCAGATGGAACTCCTGTTCTTGCGTCCGACAACGTGAGCTGTCGCAGGCCGTGGTAGAGAGGGATTTTCAGGTGGCGTCTGGTCGCTTCCTCGACCACGGTAGACCAATGGAGGGCCTCCTTCTCGATGAGCAATCTGAGATCGGTGAAAAATGATGGCGCGAAGTGTCCCCGGTGGACGACGGTGTAGGCGACCAAATAGAGCAAGAGGTCGTCGGACGCCAGCTGCTTGACCATGAGCTGTCCGAGCGGCCTGCTTCGAGCCCGCGCCCACAGTTCCGCAAGTCCTTGTTCGTCGAGATACCAGAGTTCCGAGATGAGATCCAGCGTGAGGGTCGATTGGGACGAGAGATAGGCGGGGTTGCCGTCGATCTGTTGAGAGAATCCTGACTCCATCAGCAGGCGATGAATGGCGGGAAGGTCTTGTGCATGGACTAAGAGGTCTACGTCCGAGAGGGGCCTCGTCCCACGCATTCCATAGAGGCGTGAGAGCAGATCGGCCCCTTTCAGAAGGATGCACTCAATGCCCTTCTGGTGGAATGTTTGGCCGACGGCCTCACACTCATTGAGTAGACGTTTGTTGATCAGGCTGACCTGGCTGTAGGCGTCAGCGAGGTCGTCGAGGGTCGAGGAGGGCATAGGTGCGATGCTCCAATTGTGCCCATTCTTTGAAATGCGGGAGACAGGAACTCAAGTCCCCGGTTTCGAGCCAGGCATCGCTCCGGCCTTGGCGGCAGTGGGGCCGCACCTCGCAGGTCGGACATTCGTACCGGGGGCTTGGTTGTGCCTGGTCGACAGTCTGCTTGAGAAGCTCCCAGCCCTCTTTCACCGTGCCGGCGCGGAGATCATATCGAGGGAGAGGGAACCCCGTGCACAAATTCATCTCGCCATAGGGAGTAATGGCAAATCGGCTCTGACCGCAGGCACATTCGATGAAGGACTGGTTGCTCGAACAGGTTTCCTCGGATGCGTCGTCCCACCGATGGGGGAGCATCTCCTGATCGATCCTGACTTTCTCCTCAGGGGCGAGGCGATAGTGCAATGGCGTTTGATCGCCGGTGGTGCCGGTCATGATCTCCAGACAATATTGGAATCGCATCTGCATAGATTCCACCAGTTGCCGACAGGCATGGATTTCATCGCGATTGATGGTCGTCACGGGCATGCGGACAAGGACTGGCAATGACGCAGCGGCGAGATTGAGCAGTCCCTGCTGGAACTGTCGATAGGATCCCGGAACTGCGGTCATCGCTTCATAGACCGCTTCGGTCGCGCCGTAGATGGAGACATTGACCTGGCTGACGCCGACCTCTTGGAGGAGCTCGGTGAAGGATGCGGTGATACGGGTGGCGTTGGTCATGAGGTGAATCATCAACCCCTGCCGTCGCGCAGCGCGAAGAATTTCCCCAATGTCTGGCCGCACGCTCGGTTCTCCCCCGGTGAAGGTCACGGTGAGCACGCCGAGATCGGCGATTTGTTTCAGGAGCGCACAAATTTGATCGGTCGTCAGTTCGTGGGGCAGTGCACGATGGGTGGGGTTATAGCAATGGACGCATCGCAGGTTGCAGCCATAGGTCAGTTCAAAGGTGACGCCCTCCGGTGTGCGGATCTTCGACGCCTTGCGGGAGATGGCGTCGAGGAAATCTTCCGACGCGATGGTCTTCATAACGATCCAACCGGATGAGGATGCCCTTGCGCCAGGATGAAGTCCACGATGTCTGGCGATTTCAGCGGGGCGAGCGCCCGGCAGTCGACTTGCTGAACAAGATCCGATATGAGTCCCATGGTCCTATCCAGGCCCTCGCGATCCCAGAGCGGCAGGAAGCTCTGCCGTAGGAGCTCTTGCGTGATGGCGCGTGGAGACATCGGGGCCGAGGCATGCGCGCCGGTACCGTGGCTGATGCAGTAAAGGCGGGTGAGGGGACAACAATCATTGGCGGCATAGTTGCCGGAACCGACCCAGGGAGTCCCATGGACGATGAAGCGGCCCTCGATCTTGCGGATGATGATCCGTTCGTCGCTGAGGACGCGCGCGCCCCGTTCTGAGAAGAAGTCTGCAATCGTCGATTTGCCCGCTCCCGAGGCTCCGGTGAAGAGGTACCCCTGTTCGTGACTGGAGAGGCCCGCCGCATGGAGGAGGATGGTTCCATCACGCGACATGCGAGATAGGAGGCAGACTTCAATGAGTGGATTGAAGAGATGCATCGGACACCACCCGACTTGGCCCATCTGCAGTTCAGGCAACACCCAGGCCGATACCCTCCGATAGTCTGCAGAGACCAGCGCAGAGGCCCGTGGCTGATTCGTGTGGGGGCTTACAGCTTCGATGACGAGGCCTGCGTCGGACTCGAAGAGCTTCCAGAGGCCATGGGCCGCGTCGAACTTGAGGGGGCCTTTAGCCAATGAGGGAAGATGCGGAGCCACCGTAACTGTCACGTCCAAGTCTGCTTGTGAGTCAGGTTGAGCGAGGAATGAGTCGAAGGGGCGCAGTGGCCAGGCGAGCTGAGGATGGTTCTCCGGCTCGTCCAGGCTGATTCGGTACCCGCCAATCTGAAGATCAATCCGCATGGTGCTCTTTGCTCGTGCTACGAAAGGCGCGGACCACTATCGCGGCACATCGCGCCTCTGACGTTCGATTTTTTGCAGCCTCCTGGCGAGCCTGGCGGTTGACATTGTCCATTGGCGCGACAGCCATTCCGGAGCGAATTCGCAAGTGCGCTCATGGTCGTCAGGCTGCAAGCTGAGAGGATGGCCTGCTCCTGGTTCAGCTCGACTCGGAAGAGCTGCGGAGCACTGTACGGTTTTTTCTCAGTCATGATGGGTCTCCACCTCCTTGTGCGGCCTCTGCAAAGGATGAATCAATGTGTGGCGCAGGGTCGATTGTGCACGAACATGCGCGACGTCGCAATCATAGGGGATGGGAGCCTCGGCTGAGCCGGATTCCCAGCGCGCATCGGAAGGCTTCTTGTCGCAAAATGTATGGATCTCGCAGGTGCGGCAGGGCGTCTTGCCCTGGTATTGCATGCTGCGGATCTCTCGGAAGAGTATCTCGATGGCTTCGGCAAGTTGGTGGGTTCGCAGCGACAGTCGCCGCTCGTATTGCAACGTACAGGTGCCGAGTTCGCCCCAGGCATTGATGTGGATGGTATCGGTGCCACAACCGCAGCGATAGAGCCGGTCTGTGTGTGGCATGAGCAAGTAGCTCGCGCTGTTGCAGCGTTCCTCCTCCATATCAGTTGGAGGCTGATCTCCTTGCAGTGCCACGATGTCTTCGGGAGCGATTCGATAGGCGAGCGACGACAGATCGCCGTTGAGGCGTGGAGAGAGCGAGGTCGTGAGTCCGAACTCCTGCCCGAACGATTCCACGAATTGCTTGATGGCAGGCATCTCGCTCCGATTCCAATTCATGGCTTTCGTTTTCAGCGTGAATTGCAGGCCGCTGTCTTTCAGCATCTCCATGCCGCGGACGAAGGAACGGAAAGATCCCGGGACCTGGGTGAACCAGTCGAACGGCTCTTCCGTCACCGAGTGGCAGGAGATATCGATGGTGAAGGGCGGCATCTGCTGCAGTCGCTCTATGGTGGCCTTCGTGAAGAGGGTGCCGTTGGTGTAGAGCTGGAGCAAGAAGCCTTTGCGAATTGCGGTCTCATAGATCTCAAAGAAATGGGGATGCATGAAGATATCGCCGCCTGTGAGATTGAGCCACACGATGCCCAGCTGCTGCATGTCGTTGAGCAGGCGATGGATTTCTTCGAGCGTCAGTTCGCGCGGAAAGAAGTCCTTGCTGTTGTAGGGGTCGGTGTAGCAATGGCGGCAATGGAGGTTGCAACGATAGGTCAGCTCCAGTTGCGCCTTGATCACGGATCGGGTGACCGCAGCCTGCGCGTGAACTCGTTGGCTGAATGCACCATATTGAATGGTTGGGATGGCTCTCTCGTTAGGCATGATGCATCCCTGGTTGGATGAGGGCCGGTTCACTGGGGGCTTTCCAGTCGCAGGCAAAGGTTGGCAGGGCTTCGAAAAACCCTGTAGAGAACGAGCCGGTTCGTAAATCATAATTCTGCCGGCGATTGCCGGAGCAGAGCTGTAGGCGGCCATAGGCATCGATATGGAAAGAATGCATGCCGCTACGACAAGGCGGCTGGTCTACTGAATCCTGCCGGCTGGCCTCTTTTTCTAGATCGGAGTCTTGCCGGTTCAGATCGGCAAGGTGTTGTTCAGACAGGGCATAGTGGAATGGGCCTGCGCCGCCGTCGAGTGACGGTCGCATTTCCTCGCCGAGCTTGTAGGGCACCGTTTCCAGCGATTCGACATATCGTTTGATGTCGATGATCTCGTGCCGATTCAGCGTCATCGCGGTGCTCTTCAGCACCAGGGGGATCCGGCGATCGAGGAGGAGCCTGATGGCTTGGACGCAGCGGTCGTAGGAGCCTTGCCCGAGCGTAATCTGTTCGAAGGTCTCTCGGGTCAGTCCGTGCAGGCTGATTTCAATGCGATGGGGCCGCAGCGCGGCAAATCGATCCGCATGCGCTTCCGTGATCAAGGTCCCGTTCGAAAAGACCGTCACCAGGAATCCACAACGGATGGCATGCTCATACAGTTGGAAAAAGTCGGGACGGGCGAGCGGTTCGCCTCCGGTGAGGCAGAGTTCCAAGGTGCCGGCTTCGGCCAGTTCATCCATAATGCGAAGGATGTCGGCGGTGCAAAGTTCCTGGCGGATGGCCTCGGGGCGATTGAAGCAATCGGTGTAGCACATCACACAATGCAGATTACAACGACAGGTGATCTCCCATTGGCAGGAGTAGGGGAAGCGCTCGGGAAGGTGGGTGAGTTTATCCTGCGCAATCATGAGTCATCTGGCCACCTCCTCGACTGCCTGGATGGAGAGGAGGTCGTCGAGTAACGATGTGAAGTCCTGTGCCAGCTGGTCTGCCGCCACCTCATACTCGTTGCAGAAGTCTGAGACGATGTCCTGCGCTGTCCGTTGCCCGTCGATTCGATGCCAGAGCGCCGCCCCGGTTTCGTTCAAGACATAGATGCTATTGGCTTCGGTCAACGTCCGCCGAATAGGGACTAGAAGGCATTCCCCTGCGACATCGCGCTGCACATAGTCTGGATTTTTACTGTAAATCGCAGTGGGTGTCATCGGTAGTGGAAGGATAACAAATCCTGTGCAGCCCTTCTAGGGCTATTTGGGGGATCGATCAGTTTCCTGGCACAGGTGGAGGGGCGAGCCGCCATTATGCGGGCCATGTGAGCACGGCATATCCTTCATGCCAGTGTAATTGGTGGACCCTGGCGCCTGTCTCGAGAAGTTCGGATCTGATCTCTTCTTCATCGACGAAGGCATGGAGGAAATGGTTTTGGGAGCAGGTGTCGCCCAATTGATAGGACTGATTGGTTCCTGGCAATGTTGTGAGCCAGCGGTTGAGCCGGTGAATGAGCCGGTGCGTTCTTGAATCTATTTCTCTGGCGATGAGAAAGTTGAGCACCAGCAGACCCTGGTCCTTTAGGCATGGACGGAGGCTCCTGAGCCAGGCCTGCCGTTGTGGCCGACCGGGGATGGAGCTGTACATGATCCCGGACATGAAGACATAGTCCACGCGACTTGGGCCAATGGGGAGAGCCAGAAAGTCCGCCTGTGCGAAGAGGGGGCTGAGGTGTCTGGCCATGGCTTGCCGAGCGGCGACGTGCAAGCTCTCCCGGTTGATATCGAGGCCTACGACGGACAAACCTCGTTGCGCCAGCGCGATGGACTCGCGCCCCACACCGGCTCCCAGCACCAGGATGATTCCCGTCTTCATCTGGTGGTCTGCGAGCACGTCTGTTTCCCAGCTCTCCAACGTCCACTTGTACCAGGTCTCGGGCTCACGGGCCGCGACGTCGTGGTAGCTGCGATCGTAGTGGGCGCGGATCATTTCGGTCATCTCTCTTGGAGACAGCAATGCAGGGAGGATGCCTGTGAGGAGTTGTTGCACCCGAAACAGGATCCCCGCGAGCTGCTCGCAGAGACGAATGAGCACGGTAATGAAGCGAGCCATGAGGCGCAGGGTCTGAACTCCTTACGTGCGAAGATGGTTCGTCTGATTGTTGTGATGCGGCACACTGTTGCGGAGTTGTTGCGCGATGACGTTCGCGGCTTCGGCTGCTCCGGTTGGGACCGGTATCGCTAATAATGTGGGTTTTGGCGCAGTGAGGGCCTGCTGTAAGGCTGGTTCCCAGTTGCCCATGGTGAAGTCGTCGAGTGAGAGTTCGATGCCTCGTCCGTGGCGATGGAGGTAGTCGACCAGCGGCTGCTCGTCGGCAAAGTTGTATCGGCGGACATAGACGACTGGCTGTTGAAGGGCGACCGCCTCGACAAGGGTGCCGTAACCTGGCTTGGTCATGATGATATCGACGGAGGCTAAGAGGGCTTTAAAGGAAAGGGGAAGCGTCGTCGTGGAATGGATGCGCGAATATCCATGAGGGACTGGACTATCGAAGAGAAAGCGGTAGGGGCGTAGCTGTTCCATCTGTTCAAAAGGAAGAGATTTGAGCGGAATGCCTCCGAACCCCACCATGACGGTATGTTCGTCGGGAGCGAGGGCGAGGGCCGAGGCCAGTCGGTCTCGTTCCGGGGAAGCGGGGCTGGCGATCGGACCAATATCTACCACCTGTGAGAAGGCATCCATTTCCGGAGCTGGGGTAATACGAAGAGCCCCGTCGGCTTTCGCATAGGAATCACGGATGCATTGAATCAATTGTTGATGTGAATGGTCGGATGCCTGGCAGTAGTCCTTGAGTACGAGGTCCCAGGTGACGTTGGCCAGGGCGATGGTCGGTATCTGCGCGCGAAAGCCAGCCTCGATGGCCAGATAGGGTGTGTCGGCGATGATCAGTACCGGTGATGTCGCTTGCATCGCGGCGACTTCATCGGATAGGCGTGTCTCCCAGGTTTCGTGGAAGTGCTCGTGTGCCGCCCAGGTTTTCTCGATGTCGATCGTGAGGGGGCCGTCCTGGATACAGCCGACATCTTGCTGTATCGATTGAAGGTCCCAGGAGATCGTCAGACGGTCGCGGAAAAACGAGGCGGGGACTGTGGTGCGGAGGAGGACGGTCAGATTTGGTACGAGGGCGCCCAGTGCATTGAGCACTGGTACGACCTGCGCCGCGTGACCGAATCCATGACCGGAGATGGCGCACCAGATTAGTGGCATCTTGAGAAGAAGGTAAAAGTTGAAAGTGAAAAGGTACCCACTCAGGTAGATAGACTGAAGGCTGTTAGTCTTCAGCTTAAACACCTGAGTAGTTAGTTGCCGTTTGCCTTTTTTCTTGGTTTAGCTGTTGGAGTAATCCGACTCGATCGGTGCGATGTTATATTGCAGTTCGAGGTCGAATTCGTCGATTAATTCATTGGCCGTGGCAGCGCCGAGATCGGAACGGACTTCGTTGATCACCAGGTCGATCGCCATCCCGGCCTTCATCCCGTATTGTGTCATCGCCGATTCGATTCGCTGTCTGGCATCTTCAATCTTCATAGGGCCTTCCTCGCTCGATCACGATGTGATTGGCTATCCCAATGTTCTCAGCAATGCTTCCATTTCAGGGACCAAGTCCACGCCTCCGTTGGATCGGCCCGAGCGAGCCGCGTCGATGCCGGCCCGTAGGACCGGTTTTGCATCATCCTTGCGGCCCAAGGTGACGAGGGCGCGTCCGAGGCCGAGATGGGATGCGACGTGGGTGGGGTCGAGTTCTGTCGCGACGGTCAGATGCTCAACCGCTTCCTCAAGACTGCCTCGTTCCTGGAGGATCTTGTTCCCCAGCCCGTAACGACCGAGAAATCCTTTGGGATTTTTGGCGACCATTTGCCGAAATGCTTCGATATCCATCGTGCAGGCTCCCCCCGTAGTGGAGGCACTATAACATTGGGAGAGATGGGTCGGCCAGAGCGGAGTTGAGGGAGGAGGCAGATCCTCTTTATGGGGCTGGTGTGGTTGAGACGGGAACAGCAGAGCGCAACGAGGAGGAACGGAGCGGTTTCCGCGACTTCACAGTCACTGTGAGAGTGGGGGAGTCCGGGAGGGGACTGCTACTTGCCATATAGAAGGTGGTATCGCGAACGAGTTGATCCATCAGTTCGGTCAGGCAGGCTTCAGCGACTTGTCCCTTCAGCTCGCTGATTATAATCGGCGAGGCGCCGAACAGATTGTAGTGAGCTGTGCCGGACGACTGTGCCTCATAGCGTTTTACCTGTCCGTCCCATCGTTCGAGTTCCAGCGTGGCTTTTGCGGCGTAGTCATAGTGCAGTTCGATGACGGGGGAAAGCAGGAACATGGAGACTCCAATGGCAAATCCCTTCCAGGCAGCCGATCCGGAATGGGGCTCGACGGTTTCATCGAAGGTGATCCGGGCGGTCACCGCTTTCTCGCCGGGCGAGGCCACATTCTCTCCAAGTGGAACGAGCGTCGAAAAGAGTCGGGTTTCCTGTACCGTGTTCAAGATGCGGCGTTCAATATCGGCCGAAGGATTCTGGGGGGCTCCGTTCTGCGTCATTCTGAGGCCGTCCATTACAAGCTGCACCCGCTCGTCGTTGGAGATGGAACGGATGACAGCCTCTTCGTGAAGCGTCGAGGAGGGCATGACATCGATCCATCTGCTACAGCCGATGGTCGTGCTGGCGATTCCCATCACCCCTACGAGCGTCCAGCGGAATAGGTGCTGCATCATGGTGACTCTCCCCTTAAAAATAGAATGAGAACCCGCCGAACGGCAGGCTCGCGTTCAACCCTAAATTCGGATAACGCGTGCCGGCGTTCGAGATGTGATGAAAGCGGTAGCCGACGTTGAGCGACGTCTGCGGCGTGATGAACCAGGACAGGCCGAATCCCGCCGTCAGCACGAAGTTGAATCGCGAGGACTCTTCAGGGATCTTCCCTCCAAGATCGGTCCAGAAGGGGCCGCCGGCAAACTCCACATAGGGACGAATCTGATCCAGAGCCACGAAGGTATATTTGATCTTGGGGGTGAAACCGATGCCGTGTGTGAGGATTGGTTCCTGAAATTGGATATAGACGACTTCCGCCCCGATTGACACCTGTCCGCGATTCCATCCGTTCCCGATAGGGTCTGTGAGCGTCATCATCCAGGAAGGCATGAAGGCGGGGCCCTGTTGCTTGGTCGTGTGGTCGGCCGTCAGCCGATGGGGGAGCATGTAGCCAGCGGTGAGTCCGACTTCCTGCGTTCCGACGGTGATCGTGGGTGAGTCCTCTGCAGCGTAGGCGCCGGGAGCGATCATGACCGCCCCAAGAACCAATGTCGTGAGGACCAGAGTATGAAATGGCATACGATTCCACATCGCTATCTTGTCGGCTACTGTGTGCTGAAACTTGACGCAGCAGGAGTGAGATCCAAGAATAGCAGAGCATTCTGGACTGTCGAGAATTATGCAGGTTTCAATTTGGTGGATCGTGAAGGAATGCTGACAACATGTACGCGCGATTCAGAGCGAGGGGCAAGATAGATAGCGCTAACTGGATAGTTTGAGCTTCGCGAGATGGTGCGAGTCGGTGGGAAGTTCAGGCAAGCCGTATCGTTGGTCGAGAGAGACGACTCGTTCAAGACAGCGTCTTGCCGAAATCAAATCTCGGCGGGTGTCGTACAGGGTGGCAAGGAGCCGAAGCACGGCGGCTTCGGCCGGCTCATTGCCGAGCTTGATGTAATGTTCCGAGGCATTGTTCAGGCATCGTTCGGCATGGGTGAGGTCGCCCTGGTCCAGAAAACACTTGCCCAGTTGGCTATAGGTCACCGCCAGCCCTTCTTCGTTTCCGACAATTCGATGGCAGTCGAGGGCCTGTTTGAACGACGCGACAGCCTGCTCCCATTGCATCTCACGAGCTTCTTGTAGCGCCAAGTTATTGTAGAGAATGCCGAGTGCGCGGTCGTCGTTGAGGTCACGCAGCAGATCCAAGGCTTCAAGGTAGTAGGGGCGGGCTTTCCCCGGATGGTCGGCGCCGATGTGAAGATTGCCGAGATTGACCAAGGTGTGGGCGATGGCATGCTGGTTCCGTTCTGTGCGCTGAATGGTGAGTACTTCCCGGTAACAGGCTTCTGCCTGATCCAGGTCACCCGATTGCGCGCAGACGTTGCCCAGATTGCCGAGTGAATCGGAGAGGGCTTGGGGGTCATTGGCCAGGCGATCATCTGCAATGGCCTGTTCATACGCAGTTTTAGCCTGCGCGAGCTGGCCGCGGTGGAGAAAAATACGTGCGCGATGTTTGTCGGCGTCGGACATCTGTTTGTGAAGCGTCGTTCGTATCTCGTCTGACGAGGAGCGCTTCACGTTTCACGAGCTACACGAACCGCTAGTCTCCCCCCTTCGGCGTATCTTTTCTAAATTCGACTTGAATCTCATCCTCTTCGTCGAGCCCCAATCCATCGCGAAATGACCCATAGAGTTCGGTGATCTGCTCGAAGTCGTCTGGATGTTTCCCGTCAGGGGAGGCGAGAAAAATTTCGCAGAGCCGGAGGCCGGTCTGGAAATGATGTGCGATGGTCTCCTCCGTCACCTGCTGCCAGGTGATGAAGATGCAGAAGGCCTGGAAGGAATGGGCGAAGGGGTAGCGCTGTCCAATGGCAAGGAGATCCTCATAGGCTTTCCGTGCCGTCGATCCCGCGTTGCCTGAAAAGGTGTTCTCAAGCTCTACGGCGGTATCCCAGTCGGAGCCAATCTCCGTCTCGGCTCGTCTGAATGTATCTTGTGCGGCAAGTGCAGCGTCGAATTGCATGGGACCCTCGTTGATTGTGTTGGCTGCAGCATACGCGTGGAGCGAAAAGGAGGTCAATGAGGCAGATCGTCAACAGCGGGAAATTCATCGGATCGACGAGGCCTTGCCGGTCTCTCAAGTCAGCTGCCGATTGTTCCGACAGAGGAAACGACGGGGTCTGCAGTGTTCGTCAAATCATGAGGTTCTATGAAAAAGCGGGTATTGTTCGTGATTGCGGAACCAGCAGCGCTCGCGTCGCTACAGTCTATGCTGACTCCATTATCGAACGAGTGGGAAATGGAGTTTGTTGGGAAGGAAGAAGAGGCCTTGGCAATTCTTGCCCAGTCATCGGTTGACGTGATTCTTTCGGATATACATTTGACGGGAATGGGTGGGCTTCAACTGTTGACGGAAGTGAAAAGCCGAGCTCCTCGTGTCATTCGCATCGCCTCTTCAAGCTGCGCCCACCGTGCCACGATCGTGTCCGCGTTGGAAGTCGCACACCAGTTCATTCCGATGCCATTTACGGCAGAGGTGTTGAAGGCAACCATTGCACGGGCCGGTGCGCTGGGGGCTCGCCTGACCGATGAATCCCTGCGGACCTTGATTGCCGGGATCCGCACCTTGCCGAGCCTTCCGCATCTCTATCAGGAGCTGGTGGCTGCGATGGGTTCTTCCACTGCCTCGGCCGACGTGGCAACTCGCATCATCTCCCAAGACATGGCCATGGTGTCCAAATTGCTTCAAGTCGTGAATTCTACTTTTTTCGGGCTTCGACGTACGATTTCCAGCCCGGCGCATGCGGTGGCCCTTCTGGGAATCGACTCGGTGAAGGCGTTGGTGCTGTCCGTGCAGGTATTTGCGCAATTTGAAGGCAGTAAGCGGACGCCAATTCCGCTGGAGATCATGTGGAAACATGGCCTCATCACCGGCACCGCTGCGCGGGATATTGCGAAGAGTCAGGATGTCGGTTCCCTCGGTGTGGAGGGGGCTTTCATGGCCGGATTGCTCCATGACATCGGTCTCTTGGTTCTCAGCACGAATTTTCCTGAGCAGTACGGCGAAGTGCTTGCGAATTTGCGCCACGATCGTCTGTCGGTCTGCGACGCCGAACGTGCGGTGTTCAAGGCGTCACATGAAGATGTGGGGGCCTATTTGCTGGGGCTTTGGGGGGTGAGCGATGCCATCGTGGAAGCCGTGGCGTTTCACCATCATCCGGGGGAACGCTTTCAAGAAGGATTTAGTCTCTTGGCGGCTGTCCATGTGACCAACGCCTTGGAGGAGGCCAGCGATCCCACGACGACGAGCGGTATTCCCACGCCCATTGATCGTGAGTACCTGACTGCCTGCGGTCTGATAGAGCATCTGCCTAGTTGGTACAAAGCGGCAGGGCACCCCTCGCCAGCGGAGTCGGCTGTCGCGCCCGCGCGGTCGTAGCACTCGCCTCATCGCCATATCTCATCCTTGCGTTTCATGATGAGGATCATGTTGCCGGTGCACTGTCTAGTGCTCATCGATCCTGTCCGATCTCGTCGCGTTTACTTTTCTTCCCCCCCCTCTGTAGACTGTGACCAATTGCGATGGCCACAGAAATTCCCCTGTACCGTGAACCAGTCGAGACTGCGCCGACCGATCCCATCGATCGTGTGATTCGTTACCACGTTCAGACCAAGCATCATTTCAACCGGTATGCCCGTTCGCTCGGGCATCTGGATTGGGCGAACCAGCCCGATCCCTTTAGGCGATTTGACGGGGCCGACCTTGTTCTTCTTCCGTTGCTCAAGTCGGACGATGAACCGGTATCGCCGCCCTATCGGGAGATCTATGAACGGGGAGCGGTGGCAGCTAATCCGGTTACGTTGACCGCGCTCTCACGGTTTCTGGAATGTTCTCTCGGTTTATCTGCCTGGAAAAAAGCCGGAGATATGCAGTGGGCGTTGCGCAACAATCCCTCGTCGGGGAATCTCCATCCGACGGAAGGCTATCTCCTGTTACCGCAGATGGACGGTTTAGATCTGAAGGCCGGTCTCTATCACTATGCGCCCAAAGAGCATGGGATTGAGCTACGGGCGGCGTTCAATGCGGAGGGAGTTGCTCGACTCCTTGCCCCCTTTCCAGCTCAGTCGTTTCTGGTCGGACTGACCTCGATTCATTGGCGTGAAGCCTGGAAGTATGGCGAGCGGGCCTTTCGCTACTGTAATCACGATGTGGGGCATGCGATTGGAACGGCAAGAATCGCGGCAGCGACGCTTGGCTGGAATATGGCGCTGCTGGATGGGACTTCCCAAGACACCGTTGCGGCGCTATTAGGTACCGATCGAATAGAGGATTTTGCTCAGACGGAACGGGAGCATCCGGACTGTCTCTGCGTAGTCTGGCCTGCGGCGAAGGGGCAAGATTGCGAGATCCCTTTACAAGTCGATGCAGCGACCGTAAAGGCTCTCGTGAGCGGGACCTGGCATGGCAAGGCTAACAAATTAAGCGGCGAGCATGGAGTACATTGGGAGATTATCGATGAAGTAGCCGAGGCGTCCTGGAAATCCACCTCTGAACCGCAGGGAGCCGCCTTGCCACAATTTCTTACGAACGACGCTTCGCGAAAGGCAGCCGACGTTGGCCCCACTGCGGGCCAAGTTATTCGGCAACGCCGGAGCGCTGTGTCCTTCGATGGGAAGACCTCCATTACCTCCAGCACATTCTTTCAGCTATTGAGTCGCGTCATGCCTTCGTCAGAGTTGCCTCAATTTGACAGGCCAATGCCGTGGGATGTCTTGCCATGGAAGCCCGCGATTCATCTGTTGCTCTTTGTGCATCGCGTGGATGGATTGATCCCGGGGCTTTATTTTCTGGCCCGCGATCGAGAGAAGTTGCCGTTGCTCCAACAGTCGATGAACGAGGAGTTGGTCTGGACCCCGGTCCCTGGATGTCCAGAAACGTTGCCGTTCTATTGGCTGCTGGAGGGAGATGCGAAGAGGGCGGCGGTGCAAGTGAGCTGCCATCAAGAGATTGCGGGAGATAGCGCCTTTTCGCTGGGGATGATTGCCGAGTTTGAAGGTCGCTTGCGGGAGGGTGGGGCTTGGTGGTATCCACGCTTATTCTGGGAGGCGGGCTTGCTGGGACAAGTGCTGTATCTTGAAGCGGAGGCAGCCGGGGTGCGAGGAACTGGGATCGGCTGCTTCTTTGATGACCCGGTCCATGAGATCGTCGGGATTAAGGGGCGCTCGTTTCAATCGTTGTATCATTTTACAGTGGGCGGAGCGATTGAGGATGGACGATTAATGACGTTGCCACCCTATCATCATCTGAGTAGATAGATTTGTGATATGGCATATGTATTAGCCACTTGGAGCTGTTTGCATCATGTTTAAAATTAAGAAAAAAGCGGACAAGCCAAAGCCCACGGTTCTCTACAACGTCATTGAGGACTATTCTGAGTTCGACGCACCGGGGAATGTGACAGCCTGCGCCATGACGCATCAGGAAGACCTCCCGGGTCATGCGAAGGTCTTGTCGGAAAGCTATGAGGTTCCGCTGGAGACGATGACCGCCTTGTTGACCGAGGGCGGGGTCTATGTCTATCCGCAGATCGGGGGGGTCCTGACGCGAGGACTGTTTGCCTGTGTCATCGACCAGACCGGGGTTGTGCCCAAACAGACCTTCGTGCTGGATCTGATGCAGTTTGCCGAGGCGGAACAACTGGCCCGCGCACGATCGCTGGCTCTTCCTGCCGCTGCATTCGAGGTGTTCGCTCGCACCTTGCCGGATGAATTGAAAACGAAGCTTCAACAGAAGAATCTTGGACTCGATTATCGAACGCTGGATCGCGCGGTGGCGAAAGGTGGCGACATCAAGTTTATCGACTTCCGCAAGGATTGGTCTCCGCATTTCAAACGACTCTGCATCATGCCGGATGGGCGATTAGTTGAAACAGGTGGGTTAGAGGAGTTTGCGCAACTCCATGGCATCACGCCGGCGCAGGCGAAGACCCTGGTCGAGCAGGGGGGCACGCTGGAAGTGAACGGCGAGATCCTGGCTTGTCAGATTGTGAATGGTCAGCCGGCGGTGGCGCGATTTACGGCAAAGAACTATGCGAAGGCCAAGGAGTTCGTCGCGACGAAAGGGCTCCATATTATGGATGCCTTGAGCGAAGTAGCCTATAACGATCCAGTGATGATGCGTTCCTTAGTCAGGAAGGAGCTCAGTGGAGGCCGATAAGTCAACGCGGCTCGCCCAGTTGCGTTGCTGGTGGTAGGTGGAGATTGTGATGGCTCGATCCTGCGGTTTTCTGATCATCATTGTGTTTCTCGTCTTAGGCTGTGCAGCTCCCAAACCCATTCTCTATCCCAATGCACATTTGAAGGAAGTCGGCGAGGACGTAGCTGATCGAGATATCGACGAGTGCCGGGAGATGGCCAAAGACGCCGGCGCAACCGGGAGCCAAGGCAAGAGTGGACAGGTTGCCGGCAGCACGGCCGCTGGTGGAGCGATTGGGTCGGCGAGTGGAGCGGTCGGCGGAGCGGTCGTTGGTCATCCGGGCCGTGGTGCGATGGTGGGGGCTGCCGCCGGTGCAACCGGAGGATTTCTCCGTGGGCTCTTTCGGCGCTCACCCCCGAGCAATGCCTATAGACAGTTCGTTCAGCGTTGTCTTAAGGAGCGAGGCTACGATCCGGTAGGGTGGGAGTGATACGTCTGGCTACTTGGCGAGTTCTTCGTCGATAGCTTGCATGAGTTTATCGAGGTCGAAGGGTTTTTCGAAGACGCGACGGGCGCCGAACAGTTTCGCGACGTCGAGAAAGTTGCGGTCGCCTTGGGCACCGGTCATGGCGATGACCTTCGCGTCGAGATATTCCCGTGTGAGTTGTAACGTGGTTTCAAGGCCGTCGGTTCCCGGCATCAGAATGTCCATGAGGACCAGATCGACTTTGTTCTGTTGGTAGAGAATCAATCCCTCACGACCATCGCGGGCTTCGAGCACACGGTGGTTGGCTCTCTGAAGGACTTCCTTCAAAAGGCTTCGGATCGATTCTTCGTCGTCGATAACAAGAATTGTAGCCATAAGCGTAAGAGGTATCCGTAATGTTTTGGATCTTACCTATGTTGGGTTCTCCTGTCCAGGGAGAAGTTGATGGGGAGCCGTGGTGATCACGATCTCGGTGAGGATCGATCGAGTTGTTGCACCGTTGAAGGCGTGGTCGTCGGATCTGATGGTTCAAGGGGAACGAACATGCTGCGCAGCAACTCTTGCCCGTTGACCGAATGGACGAAGGAGAGAAATGATTCGGTGAGTGGGTCCGGTTGTGTTCCGGTGAGCATGAGGACCGGTCGGCGCAGACGGTATCGCCCATTTTTTACGGTGGCGTCTCCTGGATCGACCTGATCGATCGTGAGGATCTGAATCGAAATGCCATCCTCTTGCGCTTTCAACGCTGTGGCTAAAGAAATATAGCTGATCGTGGCGTCACGTCCGGATACCAAACGCAATACATTTTGATCGGAACGAACCGGGGCCGCCGATGCCACTATCCGCGCTGTGAGGCCCAAGGAATCCTTGAAGCCGGCCGTGAGATTGTTCGCCGCCGTGCGAGGAATGACTTCTATGTTGGTTGCAGCACCATCCAGCTCGGACCAGTTGGTGATCTGTGCAGCAAATATCCCACTGATTTGGGCGCTGGACAGGGCTTTGATAGGGTTGGAGAAATTGACAATGACCGCGATGCCATCCCATGCAATCTGCGTGGCCTTGAGTGCAGGATCTGGTTGGTCCGTAACGGCGATCTGTGCTTCTCCGGTTTTTACCAGATGAGCGGCCCGCACGGTGCTCTCCCATTCGAGGTCGATCGCCGTGCCTGGATGTAGCCGCTCATAGGCCTTTGCCAGATCTTGTATGACAGGTAATTCTGGGCCATACCCTGCGATGAGGATGCGACCGGTGAGGGCCGCGTCGGCATTGCCGAAGAGTAGAAGCCCAGAGATGAGCAAAACAATTCCCACAGGGGGAGTATCACGACAATATGAAGCAGGCCGAGTATGTTGTGCCACGATCAATAGTCCTTTTATGTTCGATCATACCAGAGAGCGACCACTGAGGGTTTCGGGTGGAATGGTCAATTCACAATTCCCGACATGATGCGCTCACTGCGATGGGGTAGGGCTGACATGAAGAATATTACTGTAATTGGCAGTTCTCATTGATGTCACACCCATGGGCCGGTAGAGGAAATGGTTGACGGACTCTCTTGTGTTTGATACAAGCGAAAGAGTTGTTCTGCCAATATGCAGTGCATTTTCTCCCGGAGCCTCTCCTTGCCACATCAAGATTCCTGGTCCTGGACTCGTCGGTCTCTCTTGAAAACGTCCGTTGTCGGGCTGTTGTTACTCGGCAGCAGGCTGTTGTGTCCCTCGGCCGCGCGTGCGGATGAACTCCCCGATGGGGAGCTGACGTTCTTCAACGTGCACACCGACGAACGGCTGAGAGTCCGCTATCGAGACGAGGCGGGGAACTATGATCTGACGGCGTTGGATGAGGTAAACCATATTCTTCGCTGCCATCACACCGGAGAAGTGGCCGCCATCGACGTGCGGATGCTGGAGCATGTGAATCTCGTGCAGAAGTCGGTTGATGGCGCCGGAGAGATCCATGTGATTTCCGGCTATCGGTCACCCGAGTACAATGCCCAGCTTGTGAAACGGAGCCGGCGAGTGGCGCGGCACAGCTTACATATTGAGGGGCAGGCGCTCGATTTTTATATTCCTGGCGTCACTCCTCGTGAGCTGCGGCATGCTGCGATGAAGCTTCAGTATGGTGGGGTTGGCTACTATCCGCGTAAGAACTTCATCCATCTCGATTGCGGTCCTTTCCGCACCTGGTAATCCCCTTCCCGCAGGCTACTGAAAAAGGCCGTCAGCTTCGTTCTCGCCTCGAAAGCATCCTCAACGTAGCCCAGAGGCTACGCCTCCGGTGCATTCATCGGCTGCGGCCTTGCTGGCCGGCCTTTTTGAGTAGCCTGCGGGAACGTTTCAGTGTTCTGGCATGCGAAGGGACTCTCGGGCTTCAGACTTATCAGAATCGTTTTCTGCGCTCTGCTCGATCAGGCTCGCTTGAGAAATAACACCGATAGGGGTGGGAGTGTGACTGCAAGCGAATGAGGTAGACCATGAGAGGGGAGGGCCTGTGTCTGGAGTCCGCCTGCATTGCCCACGTTGCTCCCGCCGTAAGCCGAAGCATCGCTGTTTAACAGTTCGCGGTAGTAGCCTTCGCGAGGCACGCCAATTCGATAGTTGTAGCGGGGGACCGGGGTGAAGTTACACACACACAGTATCTGGTTGTCCTGATCCTTGGCTTTTCTCAGGAAGGCGATGATGGAATGGTCCGCATCGCGAAAGTCGACCCATTGGAAGCCGGTCCAGTCGTGGTCGAGTTCGTGCAGCGCCGGTTCCTGGCGGTAGAGCCAGTTAAGATCCCGCACGAACCGCTGGAGCCCCACATGTCGATCCAACGCGCAGAGATGCCATTCCAGGCTGCTCTCATGGTTCCACTCACGCCACTGCCCGAACTCTCCACCCATGAACAGCATTTTTTTGCCGGGATGCCCATACATGAAGCTGTAGAGCGCGCGAAGGTTGGCAAAACGTTGCCACTCGTCGCCGGGCATCTTGTCGAGCAGTGCCCGTTTTCCATGCACGACTTCATCGTGCGAGAGCACCAGGACAAAGTTTTCATTGAAGGCGTAGAGGAGTCCAAACGTCAGCTGATTCTGGTGGAAGGGGCGGTGGACGGCATCGTGGCTGAAATATTCCAGCATGTCGTGCATCCAGCCCATGTTCCACTTAAACGTGAAACCGAGTCCTCCCGCATAGGTAGGGCGTGAGACTCCCGGCCAGGACGTGGATTCTTCGGCGATGGTGATGGCGCCAGGGAAGTCACGGTGGACCAGGACATTTAAGTCTTTGAGCAGCGTGACAGCTCCGAGGTTTTCGTGCCCGCCGAACTGATTGGGAATCCATTCCCCTTCTTTCCGACCATAATCGAGATAGAGCATCGAGGCGACGGCATCCACGCGCAAGCCATCGATGTGGTAGCGATCCAGCCAGAAGAGGGCGCTGTTCATCAGGAAGTTCCGGACCTCGACGCGATCGTAATTGAAGATGCGGCTGTGCCAGTCAGGATGGTAGCCGAGCCTTGGGTCTGCATGATCATAGAGGTGTGTGCCGTCAAATTGGGACAACCCATGCGGATCGTCGGGAAAGTGTGCGGGAGTCCAGTCCATGAGCACACCGATTCCGGCCTGATGCGCCGTGTCGACGAAGGCCATGAAGTCTTCGGGAGACCCGTGTCGGCTGGTTGCGGCGAAGTAACCGATGGTCTGATAACCCCAGGATCCGTCGAACGGATGTTCTGTGATCGGGAGTAGTTCGACGTGGGTATATCCCATATTCTTTACGTAGGGGATGAGCTTTTTGGCTAGCTCTGAATACGTCAACCAGCGATCCGCTTCCTCGGGGATACGCATCCAGGATCCGAGATGGGCCTCGTAAATTGAGAGGGGCGTCGCCAGCGGATCTTGCTGTGCCCGAGCCGCCATCCAGGACTGGTCCTTCCAGCGGTAGGGAGCGAGCGAGTGGACCATTGATGCGGTCTTGGGGCGCAGCTCCGATGCCACCGCATAGGGATCGGCTTTCAGGAGCGGGGTGTCATGATGGCGCGAACGGATTTCATATTTATAGAGTGTGCCGTCAGTGAGGTCCGGAATGAAGAGTTCCCAGAGTCCGGTGGCTCCGCGATTCGTCATGGGGTGGCGGCGGCCATCCCATTGGTTGAAGTCGCCTACGACACTGACTCTCAGGGCGTTCGGTGCCCAGACGACAAAATGGACTCCAGCGATCCCCTCCACGGTCCTGAGATGGGCGCCCATTGTCTCGTAGGCTTTGAAGAAGGTGCCCTCGGCAAAGAGATGCAGCTCATAGTCGCTGAGAAGGGGGGGGAAGGCATAGGGATCATGCCGCTCTGAGATCTGTCCCGCATGGTCGGTGATGCGAAGGCGATAAGGGACCGGTCCTAGCGGCCCCGGAACGATTGCTTCGAACACACCGGCTTCATGGGCGCGCACCATCGGAATGGGCTGCCGATCTTGCCCACTGAGAAGCAGTGCAACATCAATGGCCTCCGGCAGGAAGCAGCGAACTGCAACAGTCTGGGAATTTCCCTGGACGATTGGATGGGGGCCAAGAATCGCGAGGGGGTCCCAGTGGTGACCCTGGACGAGTTGTTCGAGTTGATCGAGCGATAAGCGTGACATACGAAGACATTCCTCAAGGCGTTGGCTGTATCGTAAGAGGGGCGAGTCAAGAATGGAAGAGGAAAACGCATAAGGATTTTCGTTCACAGATCTGAGTGTTTCCTGCCGTATTGACGAATATTGAGGTGCCTGCTCTGGTGGAAAGGGACCATCACGGGGAGAAATGTCATGAAGCACGGAAAGAGGGGCAGTAGAATCATGACCGAACGAGAGTATCTCTTCCGGGTCGACGACGTCGATGAGGACTGGTGGGTTATGGCCGCAATAGGGTGGCAATGCGCCGCGTTGACAAGGCTAAGGGCGGCTTCTACACTTCCATGTATGAAGGCCTGCGTGAACCATTTCTCCCTTCGAAGCGATAGACAATCATAACGCAGCCTTTGGAATCTGGGGGGTGGCTGTTGTATTTCGGATGATGGCCCAGGGCGATCCCCCGAGAGACTCAATCTAAAGTACGCAAAGCACCGGTCTCGTTAACGACCAACGGATACGTATCATAGTTCCTGTCTCTGCAGTGAGGAGCAGATGGCTCGTCTTTCCCGACAATCTCAATTCTTTCACCTGTCCCTTCTGCAGTTGCCGCACTGTATGTGTTGGCTGCCAAATGGAGTGGCGTTCGCTGCACTCCTTCTGATGGTGTTATGGACCGCGCAGGTCGATGCAGGAACGAGTCGCGGGGTGAAAGTCACGGACATTGATGGCAAGTCGCCTGCGGAGTTCGTTGCCGGGCGAAGTGGGAAGTCCTGGGCCGTGGTGATCGGGATCAATGCCTATCAGCATGTCCCCAACTTGACCTACGCGGTGGCTGATGCGAAGGGCATCGCCGATCTTTTCACGAAGAAGGGATTCAAGGTCACGTCGCTGTTCGACAAAGCGGCCACGAGGAAAGCCATTCTGCAGGAACTCGGCGATCGGTTGCCAAGTCAAGTCGGGGAACAGGATCAAGTTGTCATATTTTTCGCCGGTCATGGCGAGACGAGGAAGTATGGGGCCGGGAATGCGATGGGGTTTCTGTTGCCCGTCGATGCCGAAGCCTCAGCTCTGAGCGGAACTGCCATCGATATGGGACTGATCCAGTCGTTGGCCCAAGCATTACCAGCCAAGCAAATCCTCTTCTTGATCGACTCCTGTTATGGAGGCATCGCGGGCCAACGATTTCGCAGTCTTTCTCCGACCACAGATGCCTATCTCAAGCTGATCACCCGCGAGAAGGGCCGGCAGCTCTTAACCGCCGGAGGAGCCGATCAACAAGCCGTAGAAAGTCCCACATGGGGACATAGTGCCTTCACCTACTATCTCTTGGAGGGGCTAGGAAAGGGCTTGGCCGATCTCAACGAGGATGGTGTAATTCCGACATCAGAGCTCTACACGTACCTCGATCAGCGCGTATACGCAGCGGCCCATCTCCTCGGGCATACTCAACGGCCGCAATTTTGGTCGTTGACTCCTGAGCAAGGCGAGTTTGTGTTTATTCCAGATCAAACGACGACGCGTCAATCGCACGAGCCGCAGCAGGCAAGCCCGAACGAGTCAGCCGCCGAAATTGCCCGGTTGCATGCGGAGCTTGAGAAAGTGACCGCCAAGCTGAAGAAGCAAGATGAAGTGCCTCAATCAAAGCCGCCGGCGCTGGCTACGCCGGAGCCGAAGGCTCAACCGGAGAGCAAGCATGTGAAGAATGACTCACCGTCGTTGGAGAAGTCTTGCCAGGACGGAGATGGTGAGAAATGTTTTCGCTTGGCGAGCCGCTACCTCTTGGGAGACTCCGTCCGCAAAGATATCCGGCGCGGCGCCG
Organism: Nitrospirota bacterium; assembly: GCA_030645475.1. Classification (NCBI taxonomy): domain Bacteria; kingdom Pseudomonadati; phylum Nitrospirota; species Nitrospirota bacterium. The sequence continues at coordinate 24,636 of JAUSMA010000068.1, read as the reverse complement.
GATACTTCGAGAAGGGATGCCGGAGCGGAGATTTGAATAGTTGCACCGCGTTGGGGACGCTCTTTTCGCTCGGCGAAGGCGTGGCCAGAGATCGTTCGCTCGCACGGGCTCTCTGGAGCTACGCCTGCAAGAACGGGAATCAGAAGGCGTGCGACCTTATATCAAACGCTGAGCAAGCGGCAGGGTAATTGCCGCCTCCTCTGGTTTCGATCCCACAGCAGTCCACATTACTTCGTTTTCTCTTTCGAGCTGTCAGCGGCAGGCTTATCCTTCGGCTCATCTGATCCGCCGACACTTCTGACCCAGTTCATCAAGCCACCCATGGTGGTCGGTTCCTCGGCCCTCTGCGGCTGTGTCACCTTCGTAATCTTCGACAACTCGCGGCGAATGGCAACATCTAGGTTGTTCACAAACGCATTGTACTTCTTGTGAATTTTATTTCCGTCGTACTTGAGATTTGTGCTGCTCTTATAATGGATCCCGTAGTTTTGTTTCGTATAGGGGATGGACACGACGGCGGTATAGCTCCCACCTTGATAGGTCCCCTGTATCTCACCGGGTTTCGTCGTCACCATCTTCATGTTCAAGCCTTTCCCGGCTTCCAGAATCGCAGTCTTGATCTGTTCACTCGTCACGGGGGCTTCAGTACCCGTCTCAATCTTGTTATCGGTTATTTCAAATAACGGCGCTGTACATCCTGTTACCAAGACCAGTACGAACAGGCCCTTTGCAATCTGCGTCATCCGCGTACTCATACAGCCTCCTCTAAGGAATACAGGCACATGCACCATAATAGATTGGACGTCTCCAAGCTACAGGAACTCGGGGAAAAAGCCAAGATCTCTAGCGAACTCAATGCTGAGAGGAGGGCTTCGCCCATTGAAGCCGCGCTTTTTCCGGCACAGCCGCTCTTGATATCCCTTCACAATTGAAAGAGTAGGAGTAAATTCCCTTGATTTTAGAAGAGTGAGGCCGCATCATTTGCTCCCCGATTTCCACTTCATATGAACCTTCTGGAGGCCGTGAACGACACACCATTACGCGAGAGAGATTCGCAGACAGAACCGAGAGCGCCCCATGTCGCTTGAAACGGAGGCCAGACTGTGAACCGATATGCAAAATTTCGGAGAGGACTTGGCCTAGCACTTTGCCTCTTAGCTCAAGGAGCGTTCTCGGCACATGCCGATCTGAATGTCGCGAATGTTTCATTGACATACCCGATATATTTTGCCGCGCCGGATGGGATTGTGACCGAGATACCGGCCGGCAGCTATGGAGTTGACCCCGAGGGTGAGTCGCATTTACGACTGACCCATTTGACCGGTGGAGCCGTTTTTTTTATCACGGCAACGCCCACGACCCATTCAGAAACGCTTGAATCGTCAGTCGCGCTGTCGATGGTTGTGGGTGAGAGTGAACAGCATATTGTGCTCTTGTTGCCGGATCACAGCGCCTTGGATGCTGTTGGGAGCGTGAGCGGGATCACAGGACGAGGGATTTCGACCGGTCCAGTCAGTCACATTCAAATTAGTCAAGCCATGGCCGGGACTCAGCTTCAGGCGCAAGCCAGGCCACTGGGGTCGCCGTCTTTCCCTATTCAAGATTTCCCTCTTGCAGAGACAACGTTGAACGGACCAGCCGTGAGGTTCCAGTGGCATCCAGGCGCCGGCCAGCCTGTGCCAACACGTTATGAACTCTGTGTGGTGGAGGAAAACCAACTCTGTTCGTCGGCGAGCCGTGCCGTCGTCTTTCGTACGCTGGAAGATCGAGCGGCTGCCGGAACGGCACAGTATGAGCTTGGTGTGGGGCTCGCATTGGGGACGGGTGGATCCACCGCGCAAACTGGTAGACCTATCACAGCGACGGAGTATGACGTCCCTCTCCCAATCAGATTTCAGGGGAAGCGCTTACAGTGGATTGTCACAGCCTGCGCTCCGAGCATGCTGGTAGCAGGCCAGGATGCCTGCAGTCGAAGCCTCCCTCGGTCTGTCGTGTGGACGCTGCCCGCGCCGACGCTACAAAGCCCGGGAGTCAACGCCGCGGTGGAGACATATCGACCGACGTTCCGGTGGGACTTCCCTCATGTCGCTTCTGCGGACTACTTCCTCATCTGTCTGGCCAAACCCGGCCAGCCTTGCCCAACTCAGCCTGGAGCCACAGCACAGACCGTCGTGGAACGGATTGCCGTTCTCAATAATCTTCAACCCACGACCTTTGTTCCGCAAGCAGACCTGTCGTTGCTTCGGCAAGGACCGCTACACTGGACAGTGGCCGCCTGTAACAACGCCGTAGGCTGCATCTATCAACGCGCCACACGGCAGATCGCGCTCGCGGTTCCTTCAGCGCCAGTCTTACTCGCCCCTGTCACGGGGGCTCTGCTCAGTCCCACACACCATGATCAAAACCAGTATCAGCTTGAATGGCAGCCCTATCAATTCTCCTGGCAACCGGTAATCGGTGCAGTCGCCTACAAGCTCTGTCTGGCCGAAAATCGCGAACGGGAACGAGTGGAGCAAGGTACCTTCGTTCGATCGATCTACCGCGTGAATACATGCAGCAACGGTCCGACCACATCACGCATTCTTTCCATCCCACTGGAGTATTGGGATCGTTATGCGGAAAGCGGGTATGGGTTTCACTGGACGGTGGAAGCCTGCAATCGAGTCGAGCAATGCACGGTATCGGCATCTCGGTCGATTCTGATCGAGGTCACGAACAAGAATAGTTTTTACTGGGTCTATCCCGTGACGCAAGAGTCAAAATGCCTCAACTGCCACGGCATGGTGAACCTCAATGTGAAATATCAACAACATGTCACGGAAAGCCGCTTTCCCCAAGGTACCGATGCCACCAATCGAACGGTTTGCGCCGGATGCCACTCGAAAGCCACAGGGTTCGACGATACATGGCGCGCCCCGGCGGCAGCCGATTTCAGCCGTCTGTCGATTCCCGAGACATGCAATCACATGGCAAGGAGTGGCTCCATTGGAGGGAGCGGTGTCCTGGCCCATCTACTGGGAGACGACCTCATCAAGTGGGCTATTCAGCGGATTCCTGGGATCACGTTTGCCGAATGGGAGAAACGCGTGCGGACATGGGTGGGAACAGACACTCAAACATGGCCCAAGTGCCCCTTGCCGTAACGAGCGAGCCAGGCTGTTTGTCAGGAGCGATAGGAAAACAGATCATTCGGCGTTGGCATCGTTAAGCACATGCCGTCACCGATTTATAATCCAATAGCCCACTGGAGGAAATGATATGCGCGCTGTTCTCATCATGCTCACCTGTGCGGCTAATATTCTATTGATGTTTTCTCTTTCCCTTGCCGATGACTATCCACTGGTCACACCATTGCAAATTGCACAACTCCCTTCGGCACAGGGAAGTGCTCAACCAACAAAGCCTGTGCCTGGGTTGGCGCCGATTCAATCGGCGCCGCCACAAATTCAGTATTCAAATGAGGCGAAGATACTTCAGGGCGTCGAACGGCTTGAACAGAGAGTGATCCAGCTTGAGGGGGTACTAAAAAGCCTTGTTGGAAAAGTCGACATCCTCAGTGAAACAACTCGTGTGGCACATGAGCAACAACGTCTTCTGGACGAACGAATTCAGGCTCAAACTGAACAGCGTTACGAATACCCGCCTGCCCAGCGATGGGAAGTCGTCTATGGCGGGGGGGCTGTCGTCGACAAAGAGACAGGACTCATCTGGCAACGCCAACCGGGGACGGCCAAACTGATGTGGCCTCAAGCCAGCGATATCTGCGTCAAGCTTGGGGTGCCGAACACCCTGACCCCTCACAGAGGCTGGCGCTTGCCGACGGTGCAGGAGTTAAACACCCTCGCGCCGCTCACTCAGCAAAGTCCATTTATCGGAGTACAAGGCGGAGGTGATCCATGGTATTGGACAAGCACTGTCGACGGTGCAACGCGTCCCTATCATGCCGGCGATGGAGAGGACTACCCGTTTGTCTATAGGGTATCATTCTCACTGAACGGAGGCTCGTCGGCCGGTGCAACCGGGACAGCGCCTGGGTCAGGTTCAGGGGCAGGCGGTTCCGTCTGGTGCGTACGATAACGCAGGCCTTCATGAGCACATTCCGCTCCGTCGAGGATGAGCCGCCGATTTCATCGGGGCTACAGCGTGGCGAGAATACGCGAGGTGCATTCCATGCAATCCTATCGTCTCTGCTTGCTCGTGCTTGTCGGTTGTTTCGTCGCGTCAGGCGGTCTCTCTGCCCAGGAGCAACCTTCTGCACCACGGATTCTCTTGGAACAGCCAGCCTATTTTACTGCCCCGGACGGCGCGTCTCTGACGATTCCACCAGGCAGCTACGCCGTCGAAGGGGCGAACGAATCGGCGCTACGACTCTTGGAGCAGGGAGGCGCGCCCGCGCTCATCGTTGGAGCCGCGTCGATCCATCACGAAGAACCGCTCTCGGATTTGACCGCGGCGCTCATCCTGACCGACGAAGATACCCTCCATCTAGTCCTACTGCATCCCGACGGGACCGCACTTGAGGCGGTTGGCTCACTGACCGGAGTCCAGTCGAGAGCTCCTATTTCGGCTGGGCCAGGCAACTCACCGACACCACTCGCTCAGGGCCAAGTCCAGCAAGGCCTGCAGGCGTTCGGAGAGATAGCCCGCGTGGCCGGCACGCCGCCGGCTCCGCTGCTGACGGCTCCCCTGGCCGGTCACAGCATCGCCGCCTGGGGTGAATCGGTCTCCTGGCAACCAGGCACGGGAACACTTGCGCCGATTTCGTATCAGCTTTGTATCTCGGAGGCGGGGAGGGCCTGCGCCAGGCCGGGCCAAGCATCAACAACCTCTGTGGTTATTCCGAATCTCCCGCCGACTATGCGGACCTATCGGATAACCGGACCGATGCTCCAGCCCTTGCTGGCCTATGGGCAACAAAAGAATTTGATCTGGACGGTGGGCGCCTGCGTACCGAGCCCCATCATCAGTACATCCGGCGGGCGGCTCGCCGGCGGCTCGGCGCCGTTGACCTGCACCTACGCCCGCCCGCGCTCGCTGACCTGGAAGCTCGTCTTGAATGCTCCGGTGCTCAACCCTCCGCAATGGCCGCTGGTCAATGATAGACCTCAACTCAATATTCAAGGTCCGGTGGAAGGGGCACACCACTATCTCTTTTGTCTGGTCGACCGTAGCCATCTGCAGCCGAACACCCGGGCAATCTGTGCTGACGGCTCGCGAGAATCTACGATACATCAAGCCGGCGCTTCCGTTGAGGGAGATAACCGTGTAATTGTGAATACCGGAACCTCCCTGAGCACCTCGGGGTGGGAATGGAAGTATGAGGCGTCTCCCTTACCCGCTAGACCTGTTCGAGTGCCGGTCGTCGGAATCAGTGTTGGTTATGAAACCGGAGCTTTTGAGGGGTCGGTAGGAGCCTGCCTCGATGCGCAACATCCCTGCTCATGGTCGGCACCCATTCACGTGGACATGCTGCCGCTCATCGACCGCGCAACTATTCAGCCAATCCAGGAGTCTCCCTCTCGCTACCGGCTCGAATGGCGCGGCGCGATATCCAACGCGGTGACTCACTATCGGGTCTGTCTCGCGACAGCGGGCAGTTCGTTTCCCCTTGTGTATATCAACTTCACCTATAGATTAGTTAACTTCCCAGGGATGCTCCGTGATCTCTGCAGCGATAGCGGTGAGATTCCGCCTGGACAACAGCCTGTTTACCAGCGAGAGCTCCCTCCGGAAATGGCAAGCTTCTGTCCTCCCGGCGGTTGCCGCATGCCACAGCCGGTTGCAACCTATGTGGCAGGGGCAGGTTTGCCGAGATACATTCTGGATCTCAAGGACCATCCCGAGTTAGCCTCCTTTCATGGACAATCTTTAGCCCTGGCGGTTGCAGCCTGTAGCGGTTCAAGTCGGAACTGTCTGTGGGATCTTGCTCATAGCGAAATACACATCCCCGCTGTCTCTCGAGAGCCTTCACCTGTGATCCTTGGAGTGTCGCTGTCAACCTTCTCTCTCCGTTGGCAGGCTTGGAGTGGCAATGCCTACTACATCCCCTGCGTGCGCGAGGCGAACGCGACCTGCGAAACCGGCAATCTGCTGCGCCAGCCGCGAATGGATACGCCCAGAGTAGGGTCGCTTCAGGACCATCCTCACGCCTGTTCCCTCTCAGGTCCTTCGTTGTCCGGCATAAAAACCGTGCAGGTGGCCGGCTGTAACGACGCCTGGGGCTGTCGATGGTCGCCTCCCCAGCAGCAGAGTTTTTCTGCGATTCGTCTCCCTCTCAGTCAGTCCGCACTCACGTGTCGTTAGCCAAGAACGGAAGGTAGTAGAGAATGGAAAGAGATGAAGCCCTTGCGGATAAAGAAAAGGAGATTCTGCGTTGTCTGGATTCCATAGATAGTTTTGAGTGGGAACTGGATTCTAGGTTTCAAACACGTATCAGGGACGTTTTGTTCTGCAGTGAGCCCTCTCGCACATTGCATTCGTGCATCTCGAAGGCTACTATTTCGCGCGAAACTGTTTCGAACCTTTCTTACCTAACTCCGACTTACCTGGTGAATGGTTAGGTCTACGGATGGAGGATGCCTTGAAACACGAATGGATCGGCTCATATTGGAAGCGACGGGGAGTCATCGTGGCGCTTCTCCTGCTCACGCCGCTTGGCCAGGCTGCATACGGTGAACAGGCAGTACCCTCTGGGTCCGAACCGGCTATGAGCGCTGTGACGGTACCGGCCTCGACCCTGGCAGACCGTACGCCATCGGTGATTCATTTGGACCGCCCCGTGCATTTCATGAGCCCAGAGGGAGGACCACTGGTTGTTCCGACCGGAACATATAGGGTGAACGCCATCGGCGCGACAACGATGCAACTAGCTCCTGAAGGCGGAAGCGCCTTTCTGATCGAGGCGCTCGTGATGCACCATCCGGATACGGTTACCGAGCCTGTGGCCCTGTCCATTCCCGCGAAGGAGGATGGACACCATGTTGTATTCCTCCTTCCCCACGCGCAAGGATTGGACGCCGTAGGTTCGTACAGCGAGATTCGGCCACGCGGATGGGACCCAACACCCGTATTGCTTGAGTTGGTTGAGAAGGCCCTCGCACAAAAGGAGAAGCCTATCCGGAAGGAAGAAAAGAAGGGCGGCCATTAATCACTCGAATTTGTGCTTCTCTCCATGATCGGGCAGGCGAGCATCCTGGTTCGTGTGCCCGCACCGCAAGTCAACGAGTCCTCAACGATCATCGATTTCGCTATTTCTTCTGATCGAGAACGTCTCGTTCAATCCTCGTGAACTAATCCGCTACTTGCTTCGACCTACAGGTAAGTCAACCTGTCTCAATTGCAGTATCCGTGGCATCAAGCCATCGGAATTTGAGACTATGACTGTTTCCCCTTCATGCGCGAGACGATCGATGCAGATTCTCTATTTCGACAAGCACGCGATTCGACCAGTCGACTCGTTCCGTCTCATGCTCCTGCACAGCGGGTGGCATGTGGTGGCCAATGGATATCTCTGTCGAGTGACCGATGCAGAAGAAGGCCGGCGGGTGATGGCCACACTCCAGAGGCCACAAGAGCATGACGATTCGCTGCGTTGACAAGCCAGGAGACGGCTTCTACACTTCCGCGCAAATGCACATGAACCTTCTGCGTCACAGGACCGACCAATGAACAATGTCTTGTCTCAGGGGCGCCCATCCATCTTCGCATTCCGACAGGTGGGCTCGGAGGAGCGACCGACGATTGTCTCACTATCCAGGAGGTATTGATCGATGAAATCCCGACACATCATGTACGCAGGGCTTTGTGCCTTCACCTTCGCGTTATCAAGTGCGTCGACTCTCCATGCCTTCAACATCCTGGGTTGCTCATTTAACTTCGGCGACAACCCGGAAGGTTGCATCAACGGCAAGGTCAACGACCGCGTCAATGAGGCAAAGAACGAGGCAAACAGGCGAGTCGACGATGCCAACAAGAAGGCCCAAGAGGCCCAGCGTCAGGCCGATGCGGCTAGGCAAGAACTGCAGAACAGCCCGTTTCTGGCAAAGCTCCGAGGAGAACAACAGATCCTGCAAGCAGCCCGCTCGCTGCAGATTGAGCCATTGATGCAATGCCTCGAATCAGCCCGCGCGAGCGGCCGTACGGATGTCGCGCAATATATCCAGAGGCTCAACGGAAATCCTGGAGAATTTGTTAAATGGGTTGTGGACGACATCTGGCGCTTGGTCGACTCGGATTTCGATCGATTGATGGCTGAAGAACTTCAGGCTCTTCGCGCGCCGTCGTCTCAAATGGCGTTGCGCATGGCCGACCCGGCCTATGGATTAGCGAAGTTCAGACGGATGGCGGAAAAACACGAAGGCGCCCGTTGTCTCCTCCAGCAGATCAATCCCCGCATGCCTGATATTCAGCGTTCCGCGGCAGAACTCCAAGCGACCATCCGCACGAGGATGGATGCATTGTACAGTCAGCGGCTGAAGCCGCTCGTCGACGAAGCAGTTGGGAAAGGGCTCAAAGCAGCCATCGGCGCAAGCATGCGACAGGCGAAAGTCACCTTGCCGGGATCGGCCTCGACCTGGTCGTCAGCCTCTGTCCCGCCGAGCCAGCCATCAGGTAGCGCCGGGGCTCCTCCTGTGATGCAAATAGCACCGGTTGCACCTCAGGTATTTCAGCAGCCATTGGGGATGATTCGAAGCCGTGGTCTGGAGGAGGCAGAGAATGCACCAATTGAGGAAATTACCTCACGTGGTCTCACAGACGTAAAGGATCTCTTTCCGGGGCCCGGCGAGGTGAAGGATATCGCCACAGGAGTTCTCTCGGCCTATTTGCTGAATCCTCCGGCGGTCCATCAATCCGCCGATCGTGTACATCTGCTCGCGGTGGCGTTGGATGCTCAGAACCGGCAAGGAGTGCCAGCTGCGCTCGCAACGGTGCGGACGTCGCTCGACAATACCTTCCGATTGCCGGCGGTGGCCTACCTGGATATCGGAATAGAGATTATTCGTTTTAGCGGCCATAAGTTCATCGACAGCGAACGGGCTGAGATCGATCTCGGTGCGGGGTTGGCTGTTCCACCAGGCGGCGCTTTCATGGTCGAAGCGGCCATGAAGTCCCTCGGGGCAGTGGAAAACACCGTCGATGAAGTGGCAGGCGCCGCCTGCGGACTCATCCCGGAAGTCGGTGCCGCAGCCTGCGATGCCGTGTTGTGGGTCGCGGAAAAGGGGTGGGAATGGGTCGGTCGACCGGCCCTGAAACAAGGGGTACTCTTCGGAATGAACAAAGCATTCGATGCGTTTATGGACAAAGTGAAGGACTCGATGCACCGCAATGCGGGACAAGATGCCAATGCAGTGCTGGACGATCTGCGGCGACAGGCCGGGCCGTTTGCTCCGCTTGTGGATAATCTTCAGAAGGAGGCGATCCTGTTCCTGGCCGAGTCCTATATCAAAGAAACCCGCTTGGCTGTCGAGCATTACAACGTCAGTGTGCGAGAACTTGCAGAGGCATCGGCGCGACCACGATAACAATAGAAACGATTGGCTGAACCGAATGGTCAGACCAGACGACATACTTGAACTAGCAGATCGATTGAGTTGTTTCGAAGACTGTTTTCCACAACCACACAGAACGATAGATTCGCGTTCCGGCTCGCCAGTGAGGATGTTACCGGCTGATGGAATTGCCATTTGAACTGTGCCTTACTCTCGCAAAGGAGAACCGGAGATGAACCAGCAAGTCGCCATTACATTCCTCGCCGTCGCGGTCAGTTTCTCTCCTTCACTGAGTCCAGCCCAGGAGGCCGTCTCCGATCCGAATGATGAGGTACAAAGCCGCTCAATCAAAGTATTTGGCTGCGAGATCTCGCTAGACGTAAACACGGTCAAACGCTGCCTCGATAATAAAATCGAGGACCAGATAAAGGATGCTACTCGCCCGCTGAGAGGGCAAATCGATGACTTGCGTGGCGCGATCGATAATCTAGGACGGACTCCGGTTCTCGGATGTCGAATCACACCGGATATCCGCCAGACCACCGACTGTCTCAACGATAAGGTCGACCGCCAGGTCAATCTCGAAGTCGCGAAGGCCCAGGCGCAACTCAATGTCCAACTGAAGGCGCTCGACAGACAGAAAGATAGTCTTGAACAACAATTGGCAAACCTGCAAAAGAACAACCCCCTTGCCCCGCTTGCAGGGAAGTTCCAGAAGGATCTTCAAGCCCTCGCCGCTCTCGGCCAGATGAATCTGGACGGGGTGAACACTTGCCTGGCGGCGGCCTCATCCGCTCAGCGCGACATGGTGCAGCTCACACAACGCTTCGTTGCCAACCCGGCTGCCTTTCCGCCCTATCTCATTATGGAAGTCTGGCAGCAGATGGAGGGCAATTTCGACATTGTGATGCATGAGGAACTGGCGGGATTACGGGAATCCGCAGCGAACGGCAAGCTGCCGCAAGTCGACATCGTCCTCGATCGATCAGTCCGAGCGCTCAAGAAGCTGGCGGAACGTGACCCTTCAGCCAAGTGTGTTTATGCAGCGATGGAGCCTCACATTCCCGCCATGAAACAGGTTGCGCGTGGGGTTCAACAGCAGATCGCTGATAAGGCTATGAACCTGTTGCAGACCAAGGTGCTTCCCGCCATTCTCGATCCGGTGGGGCAACAAATGGGCCAGGTATTCAATCAGATCATGCAGTCCGACATGACAGGAAATAGCCTCGGCCCTCTCTTGCCGAACCAAAAAGAGCTGGATCGCATTATCCGTGGCGTGGCGGCGGAGCAACTGATCCGGCCGAGCCATGTCCGCAAGGTCGCCCAGAAGGTGAGGGCGATGTCGGCCTCTTTAGGCAATCCGCAACAAGCTCAAACCTCCCTGCAAGACTTGCAAAAAGTATTGGATAAACAGGAGATCTGGCCTGAGGAAGTGGCGATTCAGGTTGCCATGGAAATTCTGAGATTCTCCGGTCACAAATGGGTCGACAGCGACATGCCTGGCGCCGGCGCCTTTGTCGCCAACCTCGCGGTCTCGACGATGGGCACGACCAAAGATACGGTGGGTAACGTCGTGGAATCGGCCTGTGGACTGATTCCTGAAGCCGGTGCCGCCGTGTGCTCGATATTCAAAGAGTTGATTGAGGTGGCCTACAACTACGTCACCCCGGAAGCGATGAAGATTCTGATTTCGAACACGATGCATGGCGCCCTCGACCAGAGTATCAATGAGATCGCCAAAGCCTATATTCAGAAGTACGATCCCCGGCAGGCGCGCCAGAACATGGGACCCTTTGTCTCGATCCTGAATGCATTTCCGACCAGAGAACTGGTGATCAGTTTTGCCACGAAGGATCGCTCTATCAAAGAGATGCAGTTGGCCTTGTTTGACTATAACGACAGTGTGCGGCAGTTTGCCGAAGCAGCAGCTCGTCGCTAACACAGAGGCAAGGATGATACAGCCGGCCGCGGCTTGATGATTGAGCGCTGACTCGATATGCGAGATGCGCCGCAAATGACTACCTGAGGGAGCCACAACTATGACAACACGCGTCTTGATCGGGATGGTGCTTCTCAGTGCCCTTGCCGGTTCACCCTCATACGCCTGGAAACTTGAGACCCACTACTGGCTGGCAAAAGAGGTCGTCAAAGAACTCGGGGCAACCAATGGGTCGGTCAGCATCCCATCGAAATCGAGCTACTCAATCCCGCCAGGTTTGTACCAGGCCATCAAGGACAAGCCGGGAGACTATCTCATCGGCGTCCTCGGCCCGGACACCTATCCGGACATGGTGGCAGGACAAATGACCACGCACCCAGGATTGGAGGCTACTCCGCGCGATCCGAAGGACATTCTGCCTCTTGCAAAGAATGTCCTGGCAATGACAGGACGGCATCTACAGGGACCTCTTTGGGGTACGGACGATTGGCTCCAATGGGTACGGTCGCGCGCCATGCTTCCGTTAGCATCGGGCGTATCCCCGAGGACTCGTCAACGCGAGCTTGCGTTTGCCTATGGCTACCTGACGCATGCAGCTATGGACATGTGGGCGCACTCCTACGTCAATCTCTATTCCGGTGACGTATTTTCATTGATGGATGAGCAGGAGGTGGAGTTCCGTCACATGGCGATCGAAACCTTCGTCAAACGGACCCACCAAGGCATCTTCGCCGCTCCGATTGAATTGACGCAGGAACTGGCTGTGGTGCAACTGCGAAACAAACTTCGCAATCCCTTGAGCGTAACGACCCCGTCTACAGACGAGCTTTCGAGGCTCACCGCTCCCGTAGACTTTGTCCGCAGCACCTTGATCCTCAATTCCCATGTGGCGAATCAGTATGCGCGCGAACTATCCACCCTCCACCTTTTCGCAATGTATGTGTACTGGGCGGAAGTCGGCGAAATCCGTTCGCGCGTGCAGCCTCTCCGTACCCTGGTCAATACGGCGGCCCTGGACGCCGATCGCAAAGTACGCGATGCCGAGGCGGCGTTCGACGCGGCCGACAGGGCGTTGAGACTGACCGGCCAGGCCTATTCGACCGCCTACGATCTGTTCAAGCAGGCTGAACGCGTGGTGACCGATGCGGCCGCCGCGCTGGATCGGGCCATTCGGGACACCAGACGGACGTTCAACCTCGGAGACGACATCAACAATTGGCCGCCTCCGGCAAAAGCGGCCATTCAGTTCGCACAAAACGCGATGCGTGCGGCAAACAACGCACTGACGTCCGCCAGGAATGATTACAATCGGGAGAAAGGTAAGCGGGATCGCCTACAGGCAGACCAGGAACGGGCCCTCCGTAATGCGGATACTGAGAAAGCAGCCCGCATTGCCATTAGACAAGTACGAGACCAGTCGCTGAACGTTATCGATGGGGGCGTCACTACCTGGCAGGAAGGGATCGAAGATTCCGTCGATGCGTATATCCTGGCCTGGGAAGATACCTCAAAAGAATTGATGCGTCCTCCCGGAAGAAGATTGTCTCCCGGAGGAGATATCACGGAGCCGCTGAAGGAGTGGGTCACCTGCTGGGGTCCCACATTTGGATTACCGGTACTCACGCAGATCGCTCCGGTCTGTCAAAAAGCCCGGTCCAGTTACCTCACCGCTTCCGACCAAATCAAACAACTCCTTCAAAATGCCCTGATCCCCAGACCTGTCAGGGACGCGCTGGAAGAACTCGACAGGCTGGCGAACCGAGCTGTCCAACAAATCGTGCCCGAAGCCGCAAAGATGGTGTCGGCAACGATTCGGATCGACAACGGTGCCATCGCCGGTTATGCGAGATCAATCGTCAACCTCCGCATGAAGGAACCGACAAGCCCTGAGATCGATGCAGAATTCGCCGACGACATCTCCGGCAAGCATCTGGCGACGTTCCCCACTCGTTTTACCGATTTGCTTTACCAGGACATGGGTTTTTCGCCTCTAAACGACGGACAGCTCCATGCAGACAAATCGCTAGTCGATCTCCGTAGCTTTGCCGCACTTCAGAATGCCTTCACGATGGCCAAGCTCGTGTTGTTGGACGGTGGTGATTTGAACCGTTTAACCCTCACGCCCGCCACTGGTTTCCGTGAGCTAAGAATGGCGCGGACCGCATCTCCTCCTCCGCTCAAACCCTACGATATCCAGGCACCGGCCGGTGAAATTCTCATCGGTGCCGTGAGGAGTATCGACGGAGACCACCAGTGGCAAAAACTTGCTCCGCTCCTGCCAAGAAGAACGCCGATCAATTGTTCAGCCAAGCAACCATGCGCCCCGCGAATCTTCGGATACGACGGGAGTGAACCGGGGAAAAGCGGACTTAGATTCTGGCGGGATCCGGAGCTTCGTCAGTCGGTCTTCAACAAAATCTTCCAGGGGCCTCTGACTCCGGGATTAGTGTCGGCATTGGGCCCTCAGAATCTCGCACGAGGAATTGGGATCTGTCCGAATGACCCCTTTCCGCCCAGCAATGGCTTTGATGGCTGTCGGGATGCCAAACTCGTCCCCAATTTCCCTGTGGTACCAAAATCAATGCAGCCCCTAAACCCACTGGGACAGACCCTGCCCCCGGCGGGCATGCAAAAGCCATTTTCACGATAATGGGTCAACTATTCTTACGAACTGACGACTCAACAGCTATAGAGTCCTTGATCATTTTGACAATGAGTACGTTCATCACATGAGGGGTAGCGCGATGTTCCAATTTCAGAGCGCGAGGGGATTGAACATCGTAGGTCTGTTTGCTCCGCTGGTCGATAATCTTCAGAAAGAGGCGATCCTGTTCCTGGCCGAGTCCTATATCAAAGATACTCGCCTGGCCATTGAGCACTATAACGTCAGCGTGCGTGAACTCGCTGAAGCATCGGCACGACTACGGTAGTCAGAGTGGATAACGAGACAATAGGCCAATTTTCAGCTCTTGGGGCTAGGGCGCTACTCGTTGCCCCAGCATAATGTCATTAGCTCACGATCGAATCGTGTCCATGCGGCCCGAATAGTCTGTCTTCATGCCGCAATATTCCAACATTGGTATGCCGAATCATAAACCGAACCTTGACGATGCCACGCCGCTATCCCCTGGGCAAACCGGACTGAAGTGGTCCGTCATAGCACCGATGGTGTGCCTGCTCGGCGCCATCGCTGTGACGTGGCCTCTAGCCTGGCATGTGTCATCAGCGATTCCGCTCGGCACTGAGCCGGAAGCCACGGTTCCCATCTTCAACCTGTGGACACTCTGGTGGACGGCAGACCGGATTGGGCAAGGGTTCAGCTCGTATTGGAATGCCCCCATTTTCTATCCGAACCCGGGAACCTTCAGCTACTCCGAACCACAGACATTCGTAGGGTTTCTGGTCTCGCCCTTATGGTGGCTCGATATCCCGCCAGCGTTGATCTACAACGTGGCGTTGCTCTTGATCCTGACCCTCAACGGCCTGTTTGCCTTTCGTATCCTTCGTGCACTGTCTCAGCCTGCCTTTACTGCCATCCTCGGCAGCCTGCTGGTTGTCGCGTTGCCCTTTGTGGCGAAGGTGCTTGGAGTGCTTCCGGTCTTGCCGCTGTTCGGTCTGCTTTGGGCCCTCGACGGCTTGGTGCGTTTCTCCCACACACGACATGTCCGGCATGCTTGGTGGGCATCGGCCGGCTATATCGTCCAATGCCTGACCTCTCAGCAACTGGCACTCTTGAGCGCTCCCTTCGTCGGTATAGCCGGACTGCTGACTCTATGGGCTGTTCGCAGTGAGCGGCGTGCGGTCATCCACGTGATGGTCGCTCTGTTGGGTGCCGTCACCCTCCTCGCCGTGCTGATGGTTCCGATTTTATCGCTACACCGAAATCTGAACTTCGAACGCCCCTTTGCGCTTGTCTTGGCCCTCTCAGCAAAGCCATCTGATTTCGTCACTCGTCCTGCCACGGCCCTCCTGTCCATTCCTCCACGAGAATCGCCGGATCGAGACAGTGGGGGACTCTTTCCCGGCCTATTGGTCCTCATTCTGGCCGGCTTCGGGTTCGCCTCAAGCCTGCAACAGGGAGCGCAACGTCGCTGGACTATCCTCTTGGGAGCGATGGTCATCGGTTCCTTTCTCCTTGCCCTTGGCTTACATCTCGAGATTGGAAACTGGCACCCATTTTGGACTCTGCGGAATGTCGTGCCGGGCTTTGACCAACTGCGGAGCCCCTTCCGGTTCGCGATTCTCACCCAGTTGGGTCTCTGCCTGCTGGCTGCCATCGCCCTCTCCCGTCTTGCTGAGTGGCGTCCCGGAGCGAGCGGAAAGCTCTTGGCACTGACGGTCGGAATCCTGGCCTTCGCGGAAAACCTTGCGGTCCCAGTCCCGTTGATTCACATACCCGCGACGCCTCGCACGGAATGGACCGCGTGGCTCAAGACGAAACCGGCCGCGACCATCGTGGCTCATATTCCGTTCCCAGCAGGCCAGCATGTCTCTCAGTACGAGATCGAGACCTGGCGCCTCTTTGCGCAGATCGATCATAAAAAGCCGATAGTGAACGGATATTCCGGGTTTTTCCCCCCTGGGTACCTTCGGTTCCAGTTAGATATGGCTCGCGATTTTCCGAACCAGGTCCTCTTGTGCATGATGGCCCAAAACCTGCGCGTGAACACGGTGGTGATTGACCAATCCTGGTTGGCCGGGCACAACGAGCAGATCCAACGCTTTGATAGGTTCCTTCAGCTCAGTTACCGTGACGAGGCCGTCGCCATTTTTCGTCTCGACCTGCCAGACCGGGAATGCTCTTCCACGTCCCCAGGGCCAGCAACTCCAAAGGGCTCGTCATAGGCTCGCTCTATTCAAGTTTGACTTCTTTGAGGAAACCGCATATGAGTAATTTACCCTCGGAATTCATCGGTTCAGCCGATGAGGAATGAAGGTTCAAATTATGGTTCAGAATGGCTTGTTCATGCCTCACAGGTACAGCAAGCGTGAACCGTATGTCGGTCCCCAGCTCACCAGCCTTTCCGTCTTCTCTCAACTTGCCCATTCTACGTCCTGGGATGAACCAGTTCGCTCTCCAGAACGACTCACTAGCGCACGGGGAGTCAGCGCGCAAACCTGCAGAGATAGTACAGGGCACCCGGAGCACGGCATATCATGTCTCGAATAATCTGGTGCCTGACTCTGTTGCGAGCCCTGGTGTTGATCGTCATCGCCAGCGGGACAGCCTGTCTAGGATCCCAAGACTCGAATACGGAGGGGAGTAGCTCACAGCCGGATCGCGCAGCATTCGTCGCGGAGTTGAAAAAGCTCGGTCATGTAGTCGAGTCCAAGGGGACCATCACGCAGCCGTTCCTGTCAGTCCCGGGTCAGTTCGTGAGCATCGATGGCAACGACGTCCAGACTTTTGAGTACGCGAACGAAACAGCGTTGAAAACCGCGGTGGCGAAGATTTCCCCTGACGGCTCAACAGTCGGTAACACCCGAATCGGGTGGGTCGAGCCGCCCCATTTCTTCAAGAAAGGAAAGCTGCTTGTCCTGTATGTGGGAGTCAGTCAGAACGTGACAGAGACGCTCAATGCCGCGCTCGGCCCTCAGGTTGCGGGCGAAAAAGAGGGCCATTTAACGAAGGGAGGTGAGGGTAAGTGAAGCCGCCGGCATGGCCGGGTTGATCAGTATCACCGGGATCTGAGTCTCGTGGCACACAAGGAGCCTGGGACGCAAACGAGGAGGGGAAGCCATGAAGCAAATTGTGAAGACGGTTTTGTTAGCCGTGATTGTGCTGGGTCTTGGCATGGTCAACATTCAGGCCTTACAGGCCCATAACTGGGGAAGCTGGCATTGGGACAAGAGCAGGCTAAATTTGTGGGTGTATGGCAGCAATCAGACCGAGGCAAGAAACGCCATTGCTGATTGGGATTCTCATACCGATCTGAGCCTGCCGCTCGCTGGTTCCCACACCGATGTGAGTGTGTATGGAGCGAACGCCGGCGCCACCGGTTGGGGTGGGCTTGCCACGATCGTGAGTTCCGATTTCGACTGGTGGCACCTCTGGTGCTGGTGCAAGATCACCCATGCCCATGCCACCCTCAACACCTACTACAGTTGGTCTTCGGCGAGCGCACAGGGCGTCTTCTGTCAGGAAGTGGGTCACACGTTCGGACTGGACCACAGCGCCACGGGTGACTGTATGGCAAAGGGCTACTACAGTCCGAGTAGTAATTTCACCTCCCCCCACAATTGGGCCGATGTGAACGCCAAATACTGACCGAGGTCCTGGACTTAGTTGTGCCTCAAGGTGTGATGAAGAAGGAGGAACGAAGACCATGAACAACCAGCAACTGAATCGAATCTTATTTTCGGCGATCGCCGTCCTAGGCGTGGGGTTCCTCGCCCAGATCGCGATCAACACCTATCTCTATGCTCCACCGACCATCACCGCCGCTTGGGCCTATGATCCTCGAGACATCGCAGAAGCCAAAGGCCTCGCCAGAGACATTGTCGAAGCACAGGTGACCAAGGCGGAACGGGCCGACGATATCGTTCTCGACGCGCCGGGCGAACCAGGCGGAGTGAATCGAATCGCGGTAGAAGTCGTGACCCTCAATACCACAGGAAGGATGAAAGGAGAGCAGGCGCAGGAGATACGGGTATTCCATACCCTCGGCATGCCGTCCGGGTTTCAAGCTCCGCCCTCTATGAAAGAGGCTCCTCCCAAACCTAAGGGTGGAATAGATCCTCCGGTACAAATATTCCCATTCGTGGCGAATACCGTCAATATTCACGATGACCCCCAGTATCAACCGGGTGAGCATTATCTGATGTTCCTGCGGGAAGGCCCACTGGTGAAAATGAAGGGTCAGCCGGTGGCCACTCACTCTCTACTTTCTCCCAGCACGCGTTTGCTGATTCGACCAGACGGTAAGCTTGAGCCCATGTCCCAGGGTGGAGTGGGCTTTCTTCTCAGAGGACAAAACCTGGACCAGTTGCGCAAGACGATTATTGAGACCCCGGAGCGGGGACCGATACCAGGCAAGCTTCCTGGCCAGCTCGTCCTTCCGCCGGCGATGGGCCGGCTCGCCCCCTCGCTGCCTGGATTGGGCGGAGTGATGCCGCGCGGCATCGAGAAGGAAGCCGGTACTGATGCCGGTGCAACAGAGGAAATCGAGGTTCCGACGGAAGGGAAACAGCCCAACTAGAAGAGAGCATGTGCTATTCCTGGGTTCCGGGCCTCCTGCTTTGTTCTGGCAGGAGGCCCGGAATGCCAAGGCACCTTCCTTGACCGGTCTGACTGTAATTCATCACGCGCAAGACAGGCTGCATGCGTTTATCCGTCCTGATCCCCGTCCATAACGAGCGGCAGACGCTCCACACGATCGTGGAGTGTGTCATGCGCGTCGCCAAACCGCATGAAATCATTATCGTGGACGACGGGTCGACGGACGGAAGCCGCCACATTGCAGAGCAATTGCAGGAGAAGTATCCGGAGTCACTACGCTGCTGCTTTCATCCTCGAAACATGGGGAAAGGCGCGGCGCTCAGGACCGCGATCGCAGAGGCCAGCGGAGATGTCGTGATGATTCAGGATGCCGACCTCGAGTATCACCCGGAAGATTATCCGGTCGCACTCCGGCTCATTGAGCAAGGGTATGCTGATGCCGTCTATGGCTCCCGGTTCTTGGGCCCGCACCGTGCGTTTTTTTTCTGGCATTACCTCGGTAACCGGCTTTTGACATTCATCTGCAATCTCCTGACGTCTGGAATCCTGACGGACATGGAGACTGGGTTCAAAATGCTGCGTACCGATACATTGAAGTCGCTGGAGCTCAGATCCTCGACTTTCGACATCGAGGTCGAGATCACGATGAAACTCTTTCGGTACGGTTATCGCGTGTATGAGATTCCGATCACCTACACGGGCCGCACATATCGCGAGGGAAAGAAAGTTACGTGGAAGGACGGCGTGCGCGCCTTGGTGGCGTTGGTCAAATGGGGGCTGATCATCAGACCTAGGGCGACATGAGTCCTGCCTTTGCCTGTTTGTGTAGTGCGTCGGCCACCCCGATATTGGAGATCGCCGGTCCTGCTTCCACCCTACCGACATCCTGTGTCTGCATTCATCGCGCTCCTAGATTCGTTGTACTATTCCATGCCAGTGGTCCGCACTTCAGCGCTCACAATAGATGTCGATGACCCGCGTTGACAAGCCCAGAGTCGGCTTCTACACTTCTGCGGAAGCCGGTTGAACCTCCCATGCCGGCAGCGCGACACACAGGCAAGCAACATTGAGACGTGAGGGCTCAAGGGCCTTGAGACTCAGGGGAACGAGTTTTAGCAACCTCTATTAAGGAGTCACGTATGAACGACAAGCAGAATGATGCCGAGACAGAATCCGGGCTCCATCCATCACCATCACGGCGAGATTTTCTCACCCAGGCTGGATTGCTGGCTGGCGGGATGGCTCTCATGAGCATTCCCGGTTTTCGCACCGTGGCGCAGGCGGCGGTCGATTCACGAGCATATTCCTCTGGGACTATTGCGCTGGAACTCGATGGCCAGTTCGTCGATTTCCTGAAAACGGCCGACGGAGGTTTTGCGAAAGGCGATGTCGTGGTGCAGCAGTTGGGCACGTCTCTCTTTCCGTCAAAGCATCTTGCCTCGATCAAGTACCAAGATATTGCCATCCAATGCAATCCAGTGATGCCTAAACCGCTCTTTGACTGGATCGCTGCCGAACTGAACGGGTCTCATGTCAGAAAAAACGGCGCAATTGTTACAGCCGACTTCAATCGCGTGGAGCGGAGCCGGTTACAATTCAGCAATGCCTTAATCACGGAGATTGGCCTTCCTGCCTGCGATGCGGCTTCAAAGGAGGCAGGTCTCCTGACGGTCAAGTTCGCCCCGGAATTTACCGCGCCGACGGCCGGCAAAGGCGGGAACGTGATCGGTGCGGTCGCTTCGAAGCAACAAAAGGCCTGGACCCCAAATAATTTCAGGATTCGAATTCAAGGCCTTGAGGATGCCTGCAGATATGTCAGCAAGATCGAGGCGCTGGTGTTCAAACAAACCATCGTACAGGATCAGGTGGGGGAGCTACGCAACTATCAAAAGGAACCGGCCAAGATTGAGTTCCCCAACCTTGTCCTGTTCCTGTCTGAATCTCAGGCCGGTCCGTTCTATGGGTGGTTCGATGATTTTGTGGTCAAAGGCAACAACGGTCAGGACCGCGAACGGCCGGGTGTCCTGGAGCTGCTGGCGCCAGATCTCAAAGAGGTCCTGTTAACCGTGAACTTCAGCAATTTGGGAATATTCAGCTTTGCCCCGGTGAAGCAGGAGTCAAATGCAGAGGCCATCCGGAAGGTGAAAGTCGAGATGTACTGCGAGCGTCTCACGTTGGCCCAAGGTGGGATCGTCACCACGCAGTCAGCGCCACCTCCTTCACCCATGGCTCCTCCACAAGGGCAGCCAGCGCCTGCTCCAGCTCCAGCCATGACGCTTCCAGGAGGGTTCACGCCCAAAGTGATGCCACGGCAGTAGAAGGTACAGATGGGAACGAGTTCCTCGAACCGTCGCAGAGTGTGGCCATGGTCAAAATGCCCAACGACCCTGATTCATGGATTGTGCATCAGTCAGGGGAACAATGTTGATGCAACGCGAAGTGAGGGGAGTCTATTCATGAGAGCACTTCTGTTGACGCTGGCGGTACTGTTCTCACTTCACTGCCATTTTGCATGGGCGGCGGAAGAAGTGACCGATCGCGCGGTGCCGATCTTCCCTCAGATACAATCTGCTCCTCCTCTCACAGGCGCTACGAGGGGCGGGAGCACTGCGGTTGGGGGAGCGGCAGCCGGTGGCGCGAGTGGGGCAGCCGCTACTGCTGGCGGGGCTTCGGCCGGTGGAGCAGCCAGTGCCGGTGGAGGGGCCGCTGCTGGAGGAGGAGCAGCAGCGGCTGGCGGATCGGCTGGGGCTGCGAGAGGGCAATTGTCCATTGAGCAGCAAGTGGGATTTCTCCAACAGCAGGTCAGCATGCTTCAGGCACAGCTCGCGATGCTACAGACCGCTGTCCAGGTGACACCGAGTGGAGTGAAACTGCAAGGCCCCACGGTCACCATCGAGGCTCAAAATAGCGTGGCGCTGCGTGCGGGCTCGAATGTGGACGTGAGGACCGGCGTAAATCTGTCCGTCTCAACTGGGGGTAATACTTCAGTCCAAACCGGAGCGAGTCTCTCACTCCGAAGCGGGGCGGGAACTCTGGTGCAGGCGTCGGCCCCCCTCGATCTGAAAGGGTCGATGATTTTGCTGAACGGAGGGACAAAGGCGCTCGCGACCGTGGGTAGTCAAGTGCAAATGATCCCTGGTTCATCGACCGGCCAGATTATCACCGGTAGTCCGACGATCCTGGGGAACTAAGACCGTCTCCGGTTGATTCGCGAGCACTGGTTCAGCGCAATAGAGATCTCGCGCTAGATAAACCTTGGTGCCTGACTGAACGACTGATGGAGCAGAGAGATCGAATCGTGCTGTCGCGTATTCACGTATCGAAAGGAGTCTTCATTATGGCCTCGGACAAGTCGTCATCTGACCGTATCGTCCCAAACCTCTCTCGTCGTGACCTGTTTCGCACCGTCAGCCTCGCCACCGGTGGAGCCATGTTGCTGGGGCTCCCGAAATTCATTGGAAGCTGGGGGGGCACGGCAGAGGCAGCCGTCGCACGTACTTTCTCCGGGGTGAATATTGCGCTGGAGTTGGATGGAGCGCCGGCTGGGTTTATAGAAGCCGTGCAGGGCGGGAACGCCTTTGCCGATATTCTGGTGGAGGCCGTGGGCCCGGATGCGATTCAGCGAAAGCGGCCGGGACCGGTTAAGTTTGAGGACCTCGTCATCGAAGTGCGGCTGGATGGCGATGCGAAAGCCTTGATGAGCTGGATCACAGAGACGCTCACAAAAGGCTCGACCCCTAGAAACGGCGCGGTCGTGTACGCGGACATCAATTTCACTGAGGTCAAACGGCTCGAATTCTTCAATGCCGTCTTGACGGAAGTAGCGTTGCCAGCTGCGGACGCCAGCGACGGCAAGAAGCTGGCGGCACTCACGCTTCGAATCACCCCGCAGACAACGCGCTTGGCCGGGAGTAAAGGGAAAAAACTTTCAGGGATAGCGGCAAAATCAAAGAGGCTGCTGAACAGTAATTTCCGTTTCAACGTGCAGGGGCTTGAGAAGGCCTGTGTGCGCATTGGTAAGGTCGAGTCGATCGTCGCGAAACGTCCTGTTGCAGGGAGCGCGGTCGGTCAAGACCGGCTCAAGCAATCGGCTCCCGGCGTACTCGATTGTTCAATCGTTCGCCTCACGCTGCCGGAGGCCGATGCAGGCCCCTTCTACACTTGGTTCGATGACACGGTCGTAAAAGGTAGGCCAGGCGGCGAACTGGCCGGTCTGCTGGAATGGCTTGACCCGACCTTAAAAGTAGTCCTGGCCTCGGTCCAACTCGCCGGCCTGGGCATCGTTCGCTATGCACCGGAACCGATCAATGTTGGCGCAGAAAGGCCTGGACAGGTGCAAGTCGATATGTACTGCGAAAGCTTCAATATAACGATTCTGTGATGCTGCCAATCCCGTTGATTCGTTGCGAAAAAAATAGGGCCTGTAATCTTCTTATGGTTTGAAGAGGTGATAGGACGATGAAGAAATGGATGCTCGTAGTTATGGCCAGTGCGCTCTTGTCGATCATCCAGATCGATCGGAGCTATGCAGCAACGGACATGTTTCTTTTTATACAAGGAGTGCCCGGTGAGGCGACTCAAGTGCCACATGCCAATTGGATCGAGGTGGACTCCGCCTCATGGAGTCATGTTACAAAGGCTCCGTTCGACCCTCTCGTGTTCACAAAGGTGTTCGATCTTGCCTCACCTCTGCTGGCCTTGGCTGCGGCCGATGGCCGGCATTTCCAGACCGCCATTCTGGAGTTTCAAAAACCGGTGGGAAGCCAACAGCAAGTCTATCTGAGAGTCATCCTTAGCGATGTGACCGTCAAAGCCTACGCTGCAGCAGGCCATAATAATAGCGCGAGTCCTCCAGTCGAGTCGGTCAAGCTGGGATTTGCCAAAATTGAGTGGCTGTATTTTAAGCAAATGCCCAACGGCTCGTTGTCTCCCTCTCCTGCCAGAACAGGCTGGGATGTGATCAATAACAAACCGTTCTAATACTCTTGCGGAATAGTCGTGATGAACTGAGGCGAGACGGATTCATTATTGTGCATGAGGTAGAGATCCGAAACGTTTCCTGGCCAAGTACGATCTCACCTTGACGTGCGGTTCTGCTTGCTGACGGATGCGCTGATCGGGTCAGACCGTCTGTTCGAGAGGGATACGGGTTTGAAAACCCTCTCCCTCTCGACAGATAGGTCATCGGCATGCAGGCCTAGTTCTGGGTGATTTTCGAACCCTTCATCACTAAATTTCCGCTGGATTTGACGGCGATGTTGCTTCCGGCAATCTCGATGTTCCCGTCACGTTGGATGGTCAGCAGGCCTTGTCCAACCTGGATGGTTCCCGTGTCTGCTGCGACGAATTTGAGCATGGCACCGGATTGAGTCGTCAGTGACTTTCCCGTCACGATAACGGCATTGTCTCCGACCGTAAACTGCGCGTTCCGTTGACTGGTGAGCGCGAAGTTCTGTCCGGCTTTGAGCAGCATGTCCTTGCCGGCTTCCACCACCATATTCCGTCCGACTTGTTGGACCAAGTCGGCGCCTGCCTGCAACTGAAGCGACGTGCCGGACGACAATGCGACCGAAGATCCCGCCATCGTCAGACCGCTCGTGCCGAGGGTCAGCATTTGTGCGCCTGATTCTAGGACGAGCCGTTCGTGCCCTGCCGTCGCGTCAAAGATGATTTCCGCTTTCTGGCCGCTTGACGATTGCGCACGCAGCAGGGAGAGATGTTTATTGGCGGGAAGGCCAACAGGGGGCATGTCCTTCCCGTTATACAGACTGCCGATGATCACAGGACGATTCGGATCGCCATGTTCGAAGGCGATGGCGACTTCATCCCCGATATCCGGCAACCACAGGGCTGCACTTCCGACACCCGTCGCGATCTGCGCGACTCGCACAAACCCGCTGTCTCCTGGATCGGTCTGTGTGGAATGCGACGGGTTTCTCCAGGGGAATCGAATCCGAACCCGTCCGAACTGATCGACATGTTTGGTTTCA